>CAZCLD010000015.1:0-2966 GCA_964499425.1 uncultured Candidatus Peribacteria bacterium
CATTTGCATCACGTCGAACATAACTCGTAGTTGTAGTTGCACCCTTTACCAACTCACCTGAAATTCCTAGAATCATTTTTCTGGTCGAAATTCCAGCCAGATTCTCAGCTTCACGTATAGCGCTATGACAATTAGAAATAACAGAGGCAATATCGGTGACAACCCCACTTTGCATATCGCCTAGCTTCTGCTGCTTACGACCAACACCCAGTACTTTTGCCTTAGTTCCCTCAACTTCACACACTAAAGCAGTAACATTGTCAGTCCCGATATCCAACGCCAGAAAATGGGCATCAGAAGACCTTTTTTTGATCCTTCGAAATAGTCGCATGTAATCTTAAGAAAAGCCTAGCAAATATAAGGAAAAATCGCCCTAAAAGCAATCACTTATTGCTGATACCAATCACTTCCACTATCAAACACAACCTGATTCTTTTTCTTGTCCTCAAATCTTTCAACCGCTAGCTCAACCAGTTTGTCTACAAGATCTTCATAACTTATTCCATGTGCCTCCATCATTTTCGGATACATGGAGATTGATGTGAAGCCGGGCAATGTGTTGATTTCATTTAAATAAATCTCACCATTATCTCGATCCAAAAAGCTATCCACACGTGCTAAACCACTACAATCAAGCATGGTGTAGGCCTTGATACAAATGTCTTGGATTTTTGAGGCTAAATCATCTGGCAAATCTGCAGGCACCTGTGTACTGGAAACGCCATTAACATACTTGTCATGGAAATCATAAAACTCACCTCCAACGATTACCTCGCCTACTGGAGATGCGATTGGGTCATCATTACCAAGCACTGCACACTCGATCTCACGCGCATTCACAGATTTCTCAACTAGAATTCGTCTATCAAATTTAGCAGCCAGATCGATTGCTTCTTTCAAGGCACTTTCTTCTTTTACCTTGGTGATTCCAACAGAAGAACCCATATTCGCGGGTTTTATGAAGCAAGGAAAGCCGATTTCTTGTTTTACGTCAGCCATGACTTCCTCGGTTTTTTCTTCCCAGGTTTTCCGTCCAAATCCAATATAAGGGACTATTGGTAAATCTGCGGTAGCCCAAAGGGCTTTACATTGGAGCTTGTCCATTGCGGTAGAAGACGCCAAAACACCGCATCCCACATAAGGGATCCCCAGCATTTCAAATAAACCTTGAATCGTGCCGTCTTCTCCGTAAGGTCCATGAAGAACGGGAAAAGCTAGGTCAAAATCCAACTTCTCAGGATTTGTAAAAAGTGATATTTCCCTGAGCCCTTCTAAATCTTCATTCTTGAATTTTTCGAGACAATTGCTACCGCCAAACCAATGCCCTTCCTTAGTTATACCAATCTCTAAGACCTCATACTTGTCAGGATTTAGGGCCTTTATAACCGAAGTAGCCGAAACCAGCGAAACCTCGTGTTCACCGCTTCTACCTCCGAAAATTACTGCAATCCGCATTTTTTTCATAGCTCCATACTACCATATATTGCCGTGTCGGTCCCAGTCTGCATGGCCCACTCCTGATCACCGTAACTGAAATGCCACCATTCTTCGTGATAGTTTACCAAACCAGCGTCACCCAAAACCCTGCACAGCATAGATCGATTCTCAAAAAACTGGCCTTTCTTGAAATGGTCAGTATAGGACTTCACATCAAATTCATCGAAATTAGTGCCCATTGGAACGTCACACCCTTCTTTATCTACAATGGTCAAATCAACTGCACCTCCAGTATTATGGGGAGCTGGCAAACGCCGATCGCGACTAGGTGGCGAAACAAAAATCTGCACTGCCTTGTGCAATTGATCCTCGAGCCACCGAGGATTCTTAGCTACAAGTTCATCCCAATAATTCTCATATAGAATCTTTTGAGTTTTGAGAGTTCGATAACCATCCCATATTTTGAAGTTCCAACCATCCGGTAAAGCATCCTTTGCCTTGCGCAAACGCTCAACCAACCCAGATCGTAGTCTGATAAAGTTGCTACTATTGTAGCCCCAATTAAAATACATCGAATCGACCACAAATTCTTCGTTGTCTAGACGAACTAATGGCTCACCACATTCTTCAATGCCTACGCTTTGAACTGCCGGATTATTTAGTATTCCCATTTAAACAACTTTACGAGGTATGCGCTCATTTACACGGGTCGGAATCTCATAATTAATCGTTCCAGCCCACCCCGCAAACATCTCTGCACTTACTTCTTCTTCACCATCTCGACCAATCAATACAACTTCATCCTCTAGCTTAGCTTCAGGAATGTCACTGACATCAACCATGATGATGTTCATGCAAACCCTGCCCCGTAGTGGAGCTCTTTTGCCATGGATTAGAACATGAGCACCCGAAACCCCTCTGTCGTAGCCGTCATAATAGCCAATTGGGATGATGGCCAAACGAGTTTCATGAGTAGTCTTATAGGTGCAACCATATCCAATCAATTCGCCTGCAGGAATTTCTTTTATCTGAGCGATTTTAGCTTTCCAGGTGAAGGCTGGCTTAAGCTCAAAGCCATCACCAACTTCTTTAAGGTATGAAACATAAGTCTCATTTGAAGGCCAGAGTCCGTAATTTGAGATGCCAGTCCTTACCATCTGGAAGTGAGTTTTTTTGAATAGAATTGTGGCAGCGGAATTCGCACAATGCTTGATAGGAATTTCTATATCGATGGTCTCAAGACTTTTAATCGCATCGCTGAAACGGGCAAGTTGTTTTTCGGCATAAGAATGATCAGTAGTGTCCTCAATATTGGCAAAATGAGTAGCAAGTCCTTCCAACTCAATATTCCCAAAAGTCTTGATATGCTTTGCAAATTCAAGCAGATTCCTGGCTAAAACCCCCTGCCTATTATTGCCAGTCTCTAATTTTAGATGCACCTTAACCTGCTTTCCGATTTCTCCCAATTTATCTATGGTTTCCCTGTTGTATACAACCAAACGACAGTCGAGATCCACAGCTTGTTCAAG
>CAZCLD010000015.1:2976-24875 GCA_964499425.1 uncultured Candidatus Peribacteria bacterium
ATATATTGGGGTACGTCCCCTTAGATCCACAGCTTGTTCAAGAGAATCTAAGGGGACGTACCCCAATATATAAACAGGAGCGGTGATCCCTGCCTCACGTAAAACCTGAGCTTCATAAAGTGCATTTACGGATAACCAGTCGGCACCTGCCTCGATGAAAATTTCGCCACACTGAGCTAAACCATGGCCATAAGCATTGGCCTTAACACAGGGGCAAAGAAGGACATCATTGCCAACGATTCTACGAAATTGAACGATATTATTCTCAAGTGCACCCCTATCAATTTCAACCCAGGTTAGATCATTCATGGTTAGTAGATTAGAGTAAGATTATGAAAAATCAAGCCGGTCTTAGGATTGACCACGAGCACCATTTAACTTAAAATCAAACACTGCTGAATAACCCAATAAAAATGCATCATCAAAATCCCCACAATATGGAAAAGGCACACGTAAGAACAGGTATAGAGCCAACCTTTTTCGGAAAAGTAATGGCGTTCTTCGCGCTGGCTATTTTTGCCTCGGCTGCTGGAGCTTTTGTCACGTATACCTACTTCATCGAGTATTTCTTTCAAATGCCGGCACTGATGTGGATATTTTTTATAGTTGAATTAGCCATAATTTTTACCTCAAGAATGTGGAGCACAAAGATTCCTCTAAACCGTCTGATGTTCGGAGCATTTGCCTTCATAACAGGTATTACCATCGCTCCACTTTTAGCAGTAGTAATTGCAACACCGGGTGGAGTTGCCATACTTTCAAAAGCCCTAATGGCAACCGGATTCATGTTTACCGCAACTGCTTTATTTGGATGGACCACGAAAATAGACCTTTCTGGCATGCGAGGGTTCTTAATGATCGGGCTGATAGGACTTATTATTGTGGGTATCATGGGTTTCTTCATCCCATGGAGTAATCAAATGGAAATGGTCTACTCAGGAATCGGAGTCCTAATTTTTAGTGCCTTCACAATGTACGATTTCCAGAAAATCAAAAAGTACCCACAGGACAGGTACATAGATGCAGCTCTCGCATTGTATTTGGATATTTTCAACCTTTTCCTTTTTATACTCAGACTTATACTGGCAAGTAGGGATTAACAGACACGAAGCGAGCTTTCGCGAGCGGAGTGTCCTTTCTTATATGAACAAAAATACTCTACAATTCAACATTTCATCCTTGATGGAAGAAGCCACAGGTACTAGCGAGGTCTTCGTTTTTGATGCGCCAATCAAATTTAGAGACATCAAAGCCAAATCTAGCGCCAAAGGAAAACTCGAAATAATGAAGCTCAATGGGGGAGTTAATGCCAAGCTTGAGGAGGTAGAAATAGAAATAGGCTTTGAGTGTGAAAAATGCCTAAAAGAGTTTAGTCAGAGAATTATAGTCCCTTTAGCTGAGAGACAATTTCTACTTGAGGCTCCGAAAAAGGCGAAAGATCCAAACGACTTATTTCTTATCGACAAGAAGCATTATACGATAGATTTAACAGAGCCTCTTAGGCAGGAATTAATCTTGCATTTCCCCATCATTCCAGTATGCTCTAGTGGCTGTCAGGGCATATGCTCAATGTGCGGAAAAGAGCGCAATAAAGCGAAATGTAGCTGCAAGGCACAAGTGCCCGGAGATAATAAACCACTGTCAGCTTTAAAAGAATTAATTAAAAAGTAAATCATGGCTAAGCATCCAGTACCTAAGCAAAAGAAACCTAAAAATAAGAGCAAGAAACGTTATGGAAGCTTCAAAACATCAGTCCTAAAGAAACTTTCGAATGCTGTGAATTTAGCAACCTGTCCGGATTGTGGATCTAAGCATCGGGCTCACACAGTTTGCCAGGAGTGTGGCAAATATAGAGGAAGACAGGTTTCCGATAAGCAAAAAGAGATAGAAAAGATCACCAAAATAAAGGCTTAACAAATGGCTAGCTACAGGCATCTTGCCCGGACTTGCGTAATGCAGACAATTTTCTCCACGGAATTTAAAGAGGGGGATCCTCGAGAGGTTCTTGATGAAATTCTAAAGGAATATGCACCCAAGTTAACGGACAAGGATTTTGCCTATACTACGTTAAAGGGAGTGTTGGATAATAGGGAGAAAATTGTTAAAATAATCCAAGAGCACGCTCCCCAGTGGCCAGTTGATAAAATCGCACGGGTAGATCGTGCTATACTTGAGGTCGGAGTCTTTGAAATAGTATTCTCTAGTGACGTTCCGCCCGTTGTGGCGATAAATGAGGCTGTAGAAATAGCTAAAAAATTTGGAGATGACAGTAGCCACAAATTCATAAATGGGGTACTAAGTAACGTAATGAAAAAAGAACATGGAAAAGTACAAAAAGCTTGAAGCAAAAGCGGGGGTTAAATTCAAAGATCCCGAGCTTATAAAAAGGGCATTCATACATAAGTCCTACTTGAATGAACACAGGAATGAAGGCATCGGAGACAACGAAAGGCTTGAGTTCTTAGGAGACGCTGTATTGGAATTAGTGGCAACTCACCACCTCTTTGAAAAATATCCAGATCAATCAGAAGGAGACATGACAGCATTTCGGTCTGCTTTGGTAAAAGGAAAGCACCTTGCTGAGGTAGCTCGCGATCTTGAGCTTGGCCAATACTTGTTTTTAAGTAATGGTGAGGAAAAATCAGGGGGCCGCGAAAAGAATTATATTCTTGCCAATGTAACAGAAGCGCTAATTGGGGCGATCTATGTTGAACATGGGTATGATATTTGCGAAAAGTTCATAGAAAAATTCATCATGGCAAAGCTAGATGCGATTATTGAAAAAGGCCTGCATATAGATGCAAAATCGCAATTCCAGGAGATATGTCAGGAAAAACTTGAGATAACGCCGCACTACGATGTAATCGAGCAGTCAGGTCCAGATCACGACAAGCAATTTACGATGGGGGCTTATATAAGTGATGATCTTATTGCAAGGGGCACAGGTTCGAGCAAACAAACTGCCGAGGACCAGGCGGCCCAAAAAGCGCTAAAAGTCAAAGGATGGGAATAAAATATGACGAAAAATCCTGCGGAATGGTCCTATTCAGAGAGAAGGATGGGAGCAGGCTCTACTTGTTGCTGCACTATCCGGGTGGGCATTGGGACTTTCCAAAAGGGCACATCGAAAAGGGCGAGGAGGAGAAGGAGACTGCAACACGAGAGTTATTGGAAGAAACAGGAATTTCCGACGTAGAATACGTAAAAGGATTCAGAGAACAGATCGCATACAAGTATTGGAAGAAACACAAGATGTCACACAAGGAAGTGATATTTTTTCTTGCCAAAACAAACCTAGAAGAAATAAAAATCTCACACGAACATCGTGATTTCTTGTGGATGCCCTACGATAGAGCATTACAGAAACTAACTTTTGAGAATGCTAAAAACCTTCTGAAAAAAGCTGAAGAGTTTTTGGAAGAATAAAAATCTTCTGATATTATGGGTTCATGCAAATCAAAATTCATAACAAAATAAAGTCCAAAAAAGGCTTGTTAGTGGTAACACTCCAGGAAGAGCAGCTCAAAAAAATCCCAGGAAAATTTCCTTCGCCGGTCAAGAATTTCATCAGAGATCGTGTCAAAAACAAAGATCTTAAGGGCAAGAAGGGGGAGGCACTGTCCACATATCTAATGGCGAGAGGAGTGCCAGGACAACTCCTTGTTGTTGGTGCTGGAGGAAAAGAAAAATATTCTGCCACTATAGCAAGGGAGCTGGGCGGGGTTGTCGGCAAATTTGCAAAAAAGCACAAGTCTAAGGAGGTTACGATACTTGCAGGCCAAGATCACCTGAGCGAGCTCACAGAAGGTTTTCTTATGGCCCAATACAATTTGGGCAATTTCAAGACTGATAAAAAGAAGGTTCTTAGAACCGAGAAATTAAATGTAGTTGTTGATAAAAAAGCGAAATCTCTAGAATTAAGTCTGAGACACGCAGAAGACGTCTGCCAGGCGGTGGACTTGGTTAAGGATCTTGTGAATAATCCTGCCAATGAAATCACAGCTAGCTACATGGCAAAGACTGCTAGAGATATAGCAAGAAAGAATAAGTACAAAATTGTAGTCCTGGGAGACAAGCAGCTAACAAAAATGGGCTGCGGAGGTATTCTGGCTGTCAATAAGGGCTCTGATCACGAAGCCAAACTAGTCGTTCTTGAGCATAATGGGGGTAGCAGGGGAGAAAAACCCATTGTTTTGGTTGGAAAAGGGGTGCTGTTTGATACGGGAGGGTATAATTTAAAACCAACAGGTCATATCGAAACCATGCAGCAAGATATGGCTGGAGCTGCAACTGTTTTTGGTATATTCAGCCTTCTCAAAAAACTGAAGATCAAAAAAAATATCATTGGCATCACCCCTCTGGTCCAAAACATGGTTAATGCCAGTGCATATAGACCCTCAGATATCATTAAGATGTACAGTGGAAAAACTGTAGAGGTCACAAATACAGACGCAGAGGGACGAATGGTGCTTGCTGATTCACTTCATTATGCGAGTCAACTCAAGCCAGAGTTGGTAATTACTATAGCTACGTTGACAGGTGCTGTCGGGGTCGCATTGGGAGAAAGGTATTGCGGGATTATGGGGAACGATGAACAGATATTGGATAAGGTAAAAGAGAGTGGAGAGTCAGTCGATGAGCTGGCATGGCCTCTCCCAATTCATCAGGATTATAGGGATATCATGGAAAGCAAAGTAGCTGATATTAGAAATTATGATAGAGGTACAGGGCGTATGGGGGGAGCTTCCAAAGCAGGTGCATTCCTCGAAAAATTTGTTAGTGAGAATAAATGGTGTCACTTAGACATTGGCGGATCCGCATTCACGGACAATCCGAAAAAATACGAAACCAAAGGAGCAACTGCTTACGGTCTTCGGATGCTCATGAAATTTCTAGAAACTTCCTAATACTCACACTCGCTCGTAGTGATGAGGTGATAAGCGTAATATGAAGCTGTCACTGCTTCTGCTGCACCGGTAATGGCCTGTTTGAACTCACTGTCGCAACAGTCACCGGCAGCAAAAACACCTTTTATGCTGGTTTCAGCTTTTCGGTTTATCTTGATTTCATTCTTCTCATTTAGCTCAACTCCAAGGTCTTTTGCGAGATCTGTTTGAGCATCATGACCAATAGCCATGAATACTCCCTGCATTTCAAGTTCCCTTCCAGAGTGTTTGCCTTCTCCCTCTTTAAACCTCACTTTTTCTACCGAATTTGTGCCTAGAATTTCCTCGATTTGATGTTTGAAAAGTATCTCTATTTTATCGTTTTTATCAATCCTCTTTTGATTGATTGGCTCAGCTCGCAGAACATCACGGCGTACAATTATATAAACTTTGCTTGCGTGCTCACTTAGAAATAAAGCTTCTTTTGCGGCACTATCTCCACCTCCAACTACGCAGACAACCTTCTCTTTGAAGAACGCTCCATCGCATAGCGCACAGTAAGAGACACCCCTATTTTCAAGCTCTTTTTCTCCGGGAACACCCAATTTGCGATGCTTGGTGCCAGTTGCGATGAGAACAGTTTTCCCAATGTACTCATTGGAATTCGCAGTGACTTTAAATCGCGGACACCCATCTCCGTCGCCTAGCTTTTCGATCTTAGAGACTATTTCATTCTTCATTTCAGCCCCACTCGCTTCCGCATGTTTCTGCAAGGCAATAGCAAGATCGGGACCTGAGGTAGTGATGACGCCTGGCCAATTTTCTACAAGATGGGTAGTCGTAATTAGACCACCAGGAAGTTCGGCCAGAATCAAGCTCTTAAGGCCGAGACGATTCCCATACATTCCTCCGGACAATCCACTGCAGCCACCTCCAACGATAATAAAATCATACGTATTTTCCATAGCGATGAGATATTACTATATTATTTCTTTTCCCCCAAATTTTAATGGGACAACTTTAAAATACAGGAAAAAGAAACTGCTAAATGTGCTTTATGTCACTGGCTTTGCCAGGCCTGAAACGAAGAGAGCTTATAAATGCGAGCACACGGTGCGAGCGCGAACAAGGTGAAGGATCTGGCTTTGCCAGGCCTGAAACGAAGCGAGCTTTACAAATAAAGGAAGACAACTCGACTAGGTAGTTGTTTGGAGGGCCGGCCAAAACTGGCCAGCCCTCCCCTTCGGCACGACGACTCGCCGTACCGATGCCTTTTCGCTCTTGGATCTAGTGTCACCGAGGAAGGGTTGGTCGACACGTAGCATCCACAGGGGAAGCAGGCATAGGGGAGGGCCGGGCAGCCAGGCGGCGGGAGGGACGGAGCCCGGGGGAGCCACTAGTCCCCGAGGGAGGCCCACTTCTTGAGGGCCCCCGGGACGACGACCTGGATCGTTCCCCCGTTGGGGACGGTCTGGTCGCTCGTGGGCTCGGCGATCCACTCGGCCGGCGGGTTAGTGCCGGTCCAGGTGAAGGTGAGCGCCAGCGGGGAACCGTTCTCCCCGCGGACTGCGAGATCCGTCTGGCCGTTGAGCTCGAGGGTGAACTCGAAGCCCGAGGCGTCCATGCAGATCCCACTGATGTCCACCCCTTCGGTGAAGTCCACGGCCTCGTCGTCGCAGGTCAGGATGCCGCCCTCGAGCGACCAGACGAACAGTGTCGCCGTGGTCGTGCAAGTGCAGTCTCCCTGCTGGTCGGGGGTCAGCGTGACCTCGTCGTTCTCTCGCTCCACCCCGCAGGATACGAGCAAGCTCATCGTGGTAACCGTGAGCGCCACGGCCAGCGCGTGCGAAATTCGCATAGCAATTCCTCCATGTGTGCCCTTCACCTTTCCAAGGCTTGGGCGTCAAAGGCAGGACCGTGGCTCCGGTCTTGCAGTCTGCACGTTCGCTCAGAAGCGAAATCAATATTCAATCTGCAAGTTGGCAGTCTTAAACACTAATTCCGCTTCTGAGAGAAGCTATAAAAAAACCTAGTCGAGTTGTTAAAAGACATCTGCACGCTACTATGAATTGCAAGTATATGCTCATCATCTCAAGCCCTATGAGATGGCGCATTAGCACCTATTCTATAGGGAATAGCTAGCAGAGACCTAATTTTAAATACAATGGCGGAATTTGTCAATAACAGATTGACACATAGTGTGAATGCTCTTATAATTCGTTTCCTGGCTACAGTGTTAACCTGCCAGAACTGTGTTTTGAGCAGGTAGACCGAGTCAGCGTTCATTTAAAAATAGGCATCACGATATTATTGGCGATGGCTATAAGAATTCGAGCTTGTGAGAATTCTTACTGTTCGAAATCCCTCGATTCGAATTCTTATAGCTGTCGCCAATACACGTAAGAGATGAATTGGCATGAAACAGTGTAACTGCCGTCGACAACCGATGGCTCACTTTCCCCGCCACCTGGCGGGTTTTCCGGGAAGGAGACCCCATGCGAAAGCTGTCCTGGGTGGCGACCACCGCCCTCCTTTTGCTGGTAGGAGCGATCACCAGCAGCCCCGTCCTGGCTCAGGACCATCCCCCTACGGCGGAGCCACTGCCCGAGGCACCACCGGCTGCAGACTGCGGAGGCCAGCCCTGCCACCTCGGTCCTGCCCACTACGACGCGCTCTCCCAGCGCATCGAGGCACTCAAGCGACAGCTCGCGGACCAGCGAGCCCTGCTGGACGGTGTCTCGAAGGCGGCGGAAGAGGCGGAAGGGCAGCCCACGGCTGGCGCACTGCAGGCCCAGAAGCAGGTGATCGAGACTCAGGTCACAGCGCTCGTGGTGGAGATCAAGGCAGCGACCGAGCAGCTCAGTCGCGCCGCATCCGCCCTCGAGAGCAGGGTCCTGATCCCCGAGTGGGCGGGCTTCCACTGGGGCATCCTGGCGATCGCCGAGGCCTCGACCTTCACCGGCGCAGACAACTACGCAGTGCCGGTGCGACCTGACCTCTTCGGCCGCTGGATCAGCCGTCACCACCTGGGCCTGGAGGCCGGCATCGGCGCCGGCATGTGGTTCACGGAGGACGTGGCCCCCGCCTTCTTCGCCTTCCGGGCGATGGGCGTGGCAGTCGGAAAGCACTGGGGCGCCTTCGCGGGGGCCGAGATCATGGTCCTCCAGGCGCCCGTCGAGGGCCTCACCGCGCTGCCGCTGGTGCTCATCCCCGTCGGTGGCGAGTACCGCACCGGCAACTTCACGGTCCGCGCCTGGGGCGCGCCGCCGGCTCACAGCGAGCTGAAGCGCACCAGCGGGATGTGGTGGGGGCTGGGCATCGGCTGGTACAACTAGGGGGAAGTCGCGCGCCTGTGTCCTCCCCGCTGCGCCGGCTACCTCCTGGCTGAAGCCCGGGGCCCCGTTCAACACAAGGACGGGGCCCCCGGGTGGATGCCTGGAGCAAATGTCTTACTCGTGATGCCTATTTATCCCTAAAAAGCCTTTGTAGACAAAAAAGGCCTTTTAAATATATCTGGATTAAAAGGAAACAACTCGCAAAGTGTTTCTTTATGCTGACTTGTCATCTAAAGCTCACCGTTAAGTGGCTGTTAGAAGAAGCTGTCTAAGCATAATTTCGGGACCCAGGAGGGCCCGCCCGTCCCGCCCCGAGAGGGACGAGACGAGCGGACCCGGGCCGCGCATCCCTGCGCTACTCCGTGGCGCCGGCGAGGTAGAGGTTGAACCAGCTCTCCTCGTCGGGCGTCGCCCCGAAGCTGCCGCCGTTGGGCACGGGCAGGCCGCCGTTCCCCGGCCAGACCGGCGGGGCCACCGACTCCGGGGGGCTCCAGGCGATGAAGCCCTGGCCGCCGCCGGAGGCGGTGAAGGCGGTGGTCTCCACCCACACCATGGCGAAGGCGTCGTTGCCGTCGATCTCCACGTTGAGCGTGAAGTCGCCAGGGACGTTCCCCTCCCAGCTCTCGTCGTCGTCGGTCAGGATCCGGACGAACGAGGGCACGCCGAGGTAGATCCCCATGGAAGCGACCGTCTGCTCCGCGCAGTCGGGGTCGCTCACGTCGACGAGCAGGTCGCCGTCGTCGTCGAGGCCGTTGTCGCAGGCCTCACCGGGAGGGGGGATCTCGCAGGCGGTCTGGTCGTCGCTGCAGGCTTCGCCGTCCGGGCAGACTCCGCAGGAGCCGCCGCAGCCGTCGTCACCGCAGACCAGTCCGTCGCACTGGGCTTCGCAGGGGGGGGCGCACTGGGTCTGGTCGTCGGAGCAGCTCTCGCCGTCCGGGCAGTCTCCACAGGAGCCACCGCAGCCGTCGGGGCCGCAGACCAGTCCGTCGCACTGAGGTTCGCAGGGGGGAAGGCAGGTTTCGTGGTCGGCGCACGCCTCGTCGTTGCAGTCCACCAGCCCGTTGAGGTCGTCGTCCACGTCGTCGACGCAGTTGATCTCCTCGATGGGCGTGCAGTGGCAGGAGGCGTTGGGGTCGAGGCACTCGGTCCCGAACAGGTCGGGGGCCTCGGTGTGCTCGTCGTGGCGGCAGAGGAAGCTGTCGCTGCAGATCACGCCGCAGGGCAGCTTGCCCTCGTTGGGCGTCACGGTGAGCGGTGAGCAGGTGGTGCAGGGTCCGTCGACCATCTCCATCTGCGGGTTGTAGTCGGGGTTGTCCTTCACGCAGCCCGTCAGCTGCATGAGGTAGAGTGTCGCTGCGGCCGCAAGAACGGCCGACTTCATCAGAAGCTTCGTCATCGTTCGGATCTCCTGTCCGCTTGAGGAAGCGGCCGCATTGGCGCGGCCAGACTTACGTCACGACAGGAAACCGATCCTGCCGCGTTCTTCTCTTGGAGTCAAACGCAGTCCAGGGCTCAGCTGTTGCCCTCGACGTTGTTGAACTCACGCCATGAGGGTCTTTGTAGGAGCAGAGGTGTTGATTTGCCGGGGTCTTAAGGAAATCTTAGGACTTGAGCAAAATATTTTTTTTTGAATCTCCTTTCGTTAATTCACCTCTTTGACTACTAGGACCATCAGCATGAAGACAATTATCCTTAAAATGCCCGCTTTAAAAGATATGTTGTCTCCATGATGAAAGCCCTAGTAGGTTACTTTGCGAGTTGTCAAAGGTCTATCTAATCCCAACTACGGAATCCCCATCAAACCACAGATTGCTCTGTGAAGAAGTGGATCCGTCTCGGTCCCATGAATGCCTACATTAGCGGGCATGCTATGAGAAGTAGAGATTAGGGGCGAATTATACGGAAAAACCGTAATTCGTCAAGATATTATACGAAAAAATCAATAAATCATTACATGTATTTTGGAAGAAACAACTCGCAAGATATAAAAGGGGGAGACACCGCCCCCGTCGTCCGCTAAATGCGCGAGACGACGGGGGCGTGCCAGTTGGAGCATCTACTTCGAACCCTGGAGGTACAGGTTGAAGGTGCTCTCGGTGCTTGGGGTCGCGGCGAACGACCCGCCTTTGGGCACGGGGAGGGCCTGGACGGAGGAGGTCGGCCAGTTGGGGTACTTCACCGCCGCGTTCTGCCAGACCGTGAACCCCTGGGGGCTCGTGGCACTGACGGAAGTGCAGTTCTCGATCCAGATCTTGGCGTCCTTGTCGTTGCCGTCGATCTTGACCGAGAGGGTGAAGTTGCCGGGAACGTTGCCGTCCCAGGTCTCCCCGTCGCCGCTCTTGATGTGCAGCGTGCAGGCCGAGCCGAAGTAGATGCCGAGCGAGGCGACGGTCTTGGCGGCGCAGTCCGGGTCGGACACGTCGACTTTGCCATCACCATCGTCATCGACACCGTTGTCGCAGGCCTCATCTTTGGTCGGGGTAACGTTGCCGGGCAGGCAAGCGGTCTGGTCGTTTTTGCACGACTCATCGCTCTTGCACGTACCGCAGTTGCCACCACAGCCATCACTGCCACAGACCAGCCCCTGGCACTTGGGGGTGCAGGACCCGGTTTTGCAGCCGCCAGAGCCGTCAGCGATCTGTCCCGCGGGGCACTTGCAGCCCTGCAGACACCCGTTGCCGCCGTCGCAGTCCTCGCCGGTCTCGACCTTGTTGTTGCCACAGCCGGACTGGCACACCGTGTGCTTGGCACAGTCGCTGTCGTTGCAGTCGGTGACACCGTCGAGATCTTCGTCGATGCCATCGTCGCAGAACAGCTCCCGCACGGGCACGCAGCGATCCACCCCGTTGGACGTGACGCACTTGAAGACGTCGGTGGGGTCCGGGTTGACCAGGCAGGCGCCATCGCACTTCTGCTTGCCCTTGGTCGGCGTGACCGAGAGGGCGGAGCAGTTCGTGGACAGACACCCGCCGGCGCTACCGGCATCCGTACCGATCACCCCAGGCGAGGGGTCTTCCTCCGAAGCCGCCACGCATCCCGTGACAGCGGAAAGGGTGAACATCATCGAAGTCGCCATGACCCTCATGGCGATGCTCTTGTCGTGCCAATGCATGGCACACCTCATTTCTCTCCCAGGAAGGGGAGAGACTGCGCGAGTGGTTCATCCACCCGGGCAGTGACATCACCCAAGCTGTCAACGGAACCGCCGTTAAAGCTTTAGGATCGTCTGCTATTGGGGCTTAAAAAACCCACATAACAGACGATCCTAGGTAAAAACATATTATCTTGCGAGTTGTCAAAGAATCATCTAACCAGCTACTACAGGCCCCAGCAACAAGACAGATTACTCTGTAGTTGGTGGTTCCCGTCTAAGTCTCATGTATCCCCACATTAGCGGGCAAACTCTAAGAAGCAGAGATTAGGAAGCAAATTATACCTAAAAAGGCTCGTTCGTCAAGTTGTTGTGCGTGAAAGTCACCACAAACCAATTGCGCCCCGCCCTTCTACCTGGAAAGCTAGAGCAAGCCCATTAACAAGCCATCTAAGGGCATTTTGGTCGATACCGCTCCATTCTACGGTGAATCTTATCAAACAGCCCTTAAACCGCTTTAAAAAGCCCTTCCAGGCCTCCATGGAATCCGGGCAATACCCCATTTTGAGATTTGCCATTTATGGGGGGAGGAGAAGGTAGCAAATATATCTTCAAGCGAATAGAGCGACCATGCTTGGGCGCGACCTTTTGAGCGAGGAAGATATATTTGTTGCCTTCTCCTATTCCCTCTCCACAAAGGAAAAACCCACCGCTTGCGCAGTGGGTTTTCCCCCCTCATTCCTATGAAAAATGTCGTTCGTACTAAGTTTTAATACCACATAGCTTCCTCTTCCCAGTAGTAGTAGTTGTCATCAAGAAGACCATTATTATTCATTCTCTCAAGAAGTAATGCAACTTCTCCACGAGTAACTAGCTTTCCTGGTTCTAGATAGTATTGACCAGAGTTATACTTCTCATCAAATAGCATGTAGTTGTAAGCAACTCCAGCATAGTCTTTGAACCAAGCTTGATCCGCATTATTAGTATCTACATCAGCGTAGTAAGAATTGTATGAATTTGGAATGTCGTAACCAGTGAATTCCTCACTAGCTTCCAATACAAATTTCAAGAATTCTACACGATTAATGTTGTTGCCAAGTCTAGCAGATCCATCTGGATAACCGTGAAGCATTCCGTAGAACTTTGCAGTTCTTACGTATGGCATATACCAAGCGTCTGTATCAACGTCCCAGAATCCTTGATTGAATCCATCACCAGGTAGGATAACAGCGTTGTCAAAGGCTTCTAGAACAACTTTTAGAACCTCAGCTCTGTTGATAGTGTTGTTAACTCCGAAACTACCATCAGCATATCCTTTGAAGATTCCTTCGTCAGTAACCCATTCGATAGCTCCACACATTTCTTTATGTGAAGATGAAAGGTATCCAGTATCCCAGTATCCACCACAGTCAGCAAGTGGAGGTGGAGGTGGCAATTCATCCCATTCATTGTCATCCTCTGGAGAATCACAACCTGGGTCATAAGCGTAGTAAGGAGTACCCCAGTAATCAGCTTTACCGTCACCATCATTGTCAATACCATCATTGCATTGAGTTTCTGCTGGCGGTGGAGGTGGAGGACTTACAACGTCTCCTGAGTTTCCAACTGCAAACTTACCAGTTTCAGTATCTTTGTGATTTCCATTAGCTCGTGAAATCAACTTATAAGAATAGATACCGTCTTTTAGGTCTTTGTTGTCATCGTCTTTACCATTCCACTGTACTGTATGACATCCAGAAGACTGTTCAACGTAATCAAGAAGCTCGATTTCAGCTTTACCACTTGTAGAGCTTCCTTTGTAAACTGCCAAGAAAACATCAGCGTCTCCATCTAGACAGTAACCAACAGTCATATTGCTTTCATCGTCTTCGTCGAAAACAACAGGCTCTGTATAGTCATTAGTAACGTTTGATTTCTTGGTAGAAACATCGTCTTCTTCAACATCAACGTTAACTTCAGTCTTGTCTTTGATATCGTTATCAACTGAATTTTCAGCAGTAATTCTGAATTCCCACTGACCTTCGTCAGCTTCTTCTCCGTCATCCATTCCATCCCACTCAACAGAATACCATCTGTTTTTCTTAACCTCTACTTCGTCCCAAAGTGTATCTTCTCTCTTGTTACCGTTGTAAAGTTCAACTGTAACTTCTGCTTCAGCGTCAACTTTGAAAACAACGTTTGTAAATTCACCCTCTGAAGGATCAATTTCATCTTTTGTTACGAAAGCTTCAACGATTTCAGGTTGTTCGTATTCAACTTTGATTGTCCTTGAAACTGTTGAAATCTTTGTATCACCAATTGCTTTAACCTCGATTGTCCATGTTCCTTCTTTTACGTAGTCACCATCATCATCAGTACCGTCCCATTCTTCTTCGTAGTCATCATCGTCAGCTCCTGAATCGTCAAGAATCTCAATCTTACTACCAGAACCTTTCTGAGCAGTAATAACTAGATCTTTTACGTCTTCAAGTAATTCAAACTCAATCTCAAGAACATCTTCAGTTGGATCCCATGTGCTTGATGGATTTAGTGTTAAATCCTTAATAACACCACTACTAGCTGGTCCAGCATCTGAAACAGTAACTGTAGTAGTTTCAGTACTTGATAACAGACCATCACCACTTTTAGCTGTGACAGAAATAGTATAAACACCAGCTGCAACAACGCTACCAGCGTTATTCTTACCATTCCAAGTTAGTTTGTGAGCACCATTATCCTGAAAACAATCTCCATCATATTCAGAAAAAGTACGTACAACACTTGCACCGTCCTTTACTTCAACTGTAAGACAAGCATCCTTGTCTACATCAAAAGAAATCTTAGTAGTTTCTCCACCCTGAGCTGTGAAAGACAGAGGGTCAACAGATAATCCAGAAATCTTTGGAGTAGTTGGATCTACAACAGGTATAGAAGTAACCGTAACAGAACCGCTGTCAAAGTCTACGATTGAACCAGTGCTATAGGCAAAAGCCTTAATAGCATAAGTCCCATCAGCTAGAGCAGAACCAGAAGCTTCATTTGGGTTCTTTCCATACCAGTCGTAAGTGATATCTCCGGCAGCAGTAGCAACAGGTGCTACAGCAGTACCAGCGATCTCATATACATCAAAATTATCATTGATCGCGTATACATAAAGATCCGCGTTCTGAGATAACTTGAAAGATACTACTGCTTTTTCACCGGCGGTAGTATTGAAAGTAGCAGGTGCAACAGCGAAGTCATCTATGTAACTTTGTACGCCATTACCACCGCCTCCGGGTTGTCCACCAACGTCCAGCGCAGAAGCTGTACTAGTTGTGAACAATCCTACGATAGCTATTACAGCTAGGAATTTTTTCCACATATGTTTTTGAGTTAAATATATATACGGGTTGAATATCTTAAAGCCAATTAGGCATGGCAATGAATTGTAGCGGTATTATTAAATTTGTCAAGTGTTTTTACGGTAATAAATCAAAGTTGTTACAAAAAATCCCATAAATAAGCCAATTATTAGATCACGTCAGCCAGATGAAGTCTATATAGAACTTCTGCAATTTCACCTCTTGTACTAAGCGAACCAGGGCTTAAATGCACTAAATTCACTGGATCAAATAGGTTGTATTTCTTTGACTCGCAGGCATATTTTGAATACCACGCGGCAGCAACCACGTCCGAATAACTGCTAGTACAATTACCAACCGTATACTGCTGAGTAATAGAAAGTGTCGCAAACACAAGTTTCAGGGCCTCGGCACGGTTCACAGTGTCTGCAGGCCTAGCTGTACTTTTCCCCGCATCTCCATGGAAAATATCGAGGGTCTTTGCGATAGTCAAATATGGCATATACCAAGCACCAATTTGGACGTCTGAAAATCCGAGATTCCCGATCGCAGGTACACTTGTATTTAAGTTGCTTATAAATGTTTCAAGCAAAACCTTCAGCATCTCAGCTCTATTAATTGGGGCATTTGCACCAAAGCTTCCGTCAGAATATCCCTGGAAAATACCCTCTTCCACTACCCAGTCAATTGCATCACAATACTCAGATGAATCTGATACATCATAAAATCCAGCACATGTCCCCTGTGAAGGTGTAGAGGGCGGATCAGGATCAGGGACAGGATCAGGATCAGTGTCACCTCCAACTAAAACACCATCCACAATTACACCAGGACTAACATTACTAGATGAACTAGAACTTGAACTAGAACTTGAACTACCGGCATCATCGACATCTCCAACAACTCCAACGATGAACATACCAGTTTCAGTTTCAGTAGAAATGTCTTTTGAAACGATCTTATAAGTATAAAACCCTTTAGATAGTTTATTGCCGCTCTTATTTCTACCATCCCACACAACGCTGTGGCCACCAGCTGACTGATCATCTATATCCAACAATTCGATAACTTGAGAACCAGAGCTTGTTTTACCCTTATGGATAGTAACCTTAACGTCTGCATCTTCCTCGAGATCATAATATATCACCATGTCTTCATCTCCTGCAGTTACAACAGGGGATATGAAGTCATTTGTGACGTTTGATTTGCTGTTAGATACATCATCTTCGGCTAGATCCACGCTGATTTTCTCAGTATCATTAACATTTTCATTAACGATGTTTTCTGCGATGAGCTTAATATCTAAGTCGTCATCATAGTCATAACTACCTCCGTCCCATTCAACTGCATACCATTTGTCATGCTCCACATCCATATCTTCAACTATTTCATCAGTTTGGTCATTGCTTTCAAGCAGATCAATATTAACGTTTGCATCTTCGTCAATTCTAAATAAAACATAGGTGAATTCACCCAGATCGTTATCAAACTTCTTCTTTGAAAGATATAGGTCGTCAATCTTAGGCTCTTTGTATTCAACACTAATAGTCTTTGCTGCAGTCAGCTCAGTTGAGCCAACTTTGGATTTGAACTCAATTTTCCAGGTGCCTTCATCTACGAATTCATCGTCGTCGTCAGTACCATCCCAAGTAATTTCTAAATTCTTCTCCTTATCAACATCATCTTCTTTAAGCAGTTCAATTCTTTCGATACCTCTAACGGCAGAAATCTCTAGAGCATCGAGGTCTTTCTTTGTGTCATATTCAATTTGTAGTTCTTCATCATCTGCAGGTTCAAACTTACTTGAAGGACTAAAGCTAACATTATAAATGTGATCATTGTTGGCTGAAATAGAAGTTCCAGTATTTGAAATATCTACATTGGTATTAGCAACAACAACGCCGTAATCATTTCTGGTAACAACAACCACTGTATAAGTCCCAACGCCTAGGTCAGTGCCGCCAGTTGTTTTGCCGTTCCATGAAACAGAATGGGTATCATCAGCATTGAAGTCATCATTCTCATAATTATCAAATGTTTTTTGTACTCCACCCGATTGATCCTCAACAACCATAGTTATTTTAGTATCCTTCAGATTAGTGAATTCAATGATTGTATCTTCTACATCAGGATCAAAAGGACTTGGACTTGCGCCAAGATTCCCAATCAACGATTTATTCGTATTGCTGTACGTAATTGTAACGCTCTTACTCTCGGTAACAGGAGTCTCACCGGTTTTAGTTGCAGTAATTTTTACTGTATAAATGCCTGGCAGAGCCAATTTGTTAGAAATTTGACCGTCCCATGAAAACACCTCAGTAATGTTACTTGAACCAAAGGTCTTGACTATATCATTGTCAGAATTCCTAATCTCTACATTCACGCTATCAGCCACTTGGCTCAACGTATAGTTAATATTTAGATCTTGATTGTCTCCAAGTGGAGATGGATCAAACGTACCCCCAGCCTTTACTGGGCTAGGTGTTACAGAATAAGTATCAATAGTAATGGTACTTGGTGTACTCACAGTTACAGAAACAGTATCAGTGTCCAAAACGGATCCTTCAGGTGTAGAACGGGTAGTAGTTTTGATAGTGTATTCCTTGTTAGGTAATACATTGCCACCAAAATCTTTTCCATCCCAGGCTAATCCAGCTTCCTCGGTTTTAGTATAAGTACCAGCCGACAACTGCTTTTTGTCCAAAATAGTTCTCTTTACAGTTTCTCCGTCGAGAACCTCGACACTAATTAAACCAGTAGCAGAAGTAGTAAAAGAAATATCAGCAGTTTGTGTAGTAGGGTTAAAAGTAGTAGGGCTAACCGCTAGATTGCTGACAGAAACCTTTGGAAGGATTGTGAAATTTGCAGTTTCAGTCTCAAGAATAGTATTCGCATCTTGGGTATATTGTACATATGCCTCAACTGTATAATCTCCACTTGGACAAACAGAACCAGCCTCACCACAAACGCCTTTAGCAGCATCAGTATCATCAATGTCCTTACCATTCCAGTTCAAGTCATCAACTCCAGCAGGAAGAGCAGCATCGGTCCAGTCTGCAACTAGGCTCTTAATAACAACGGCATCTTTCTTTATCTGAATGTGACCAGTAGATGTAGACAATTTCTCGCCAAAAACTATTGTATTGAAAACCACTGCTGTTTTTAACTCCTCGTCACTATTATTTGGATCAAAGGTAGCAGGAGTCGCATTTTCAACGGACAATGTTACAGAAGTAATTAGATTTTCTGTGACATCATCGGCAAAAGCTGTACCAGGAACAAGCATCGCAATAAGCGAAACGGCACTCAAAAGCGAAATGAATTTTTTGAACATATTGTAGGGATTTAAAAATAGGGGCCCATGTTAAACAATATACATAGGGTAAGTCAATACTTATTTCCTCAAAGATTGTTACGGAAAATGACTTGCCTAAGCGAGAATGGAATTAATCAAATGAATTGTACCTCGGGCATGAAGTAATCTTTGCCCACTATCATCCAAAACGGGCAGAGGATGTTTGGAGTTTTTAATCAGGGAACCGACGCTATAGGGTGTTCCAAACTCACCCTTCAAAAAGTAATGATCGTTGCCACTTGGCTGGGGTCTGTCGCCAACAACCACAATTTCCCTCGCCTTCTTGCCAATATCAAAGTCTTGGTTTTCTCTCAAAAAATTAGCAAATTTTTGAATCCCCGTGTCTTTATCGCCGTCAGCGGGACAGACGACAATTCCAATTCCAGAATTGCCAACATGTACATATCGCTCAAAGTCAGGCGAAATAGACTTCAAAGTACTCACCGTTATTTTATACAATTCGTCAGAAAGGGCATGGACTTTCTCAATATCCCTTTCTTCCATGTAATGCAGGACGGTCCTAATGACCACCACCACCCGATGCGCATTGTAATAGACCTCGCCAACTCCCTTCACAGCTTCATCCAAAAGCCCACGCAACTTATCCTCATCGATGAACGAATCCGGCCAGTCAACGCGATAGAATTCTTCAAAATCCTTGATCTCTGTGTTGAAAAAATAACCAATAGCACCATTCTCACCGAATAGAAACAAATTCTTCAAAAACAGATCATGATGAGCACTATCAATCTGCTCAAGCAATTCTTCCAGGACGTGCCCTCTAAATGATTCAAGCTGCCTGCCGGTACAAAAACCAATCGGCATTTTTTGAGACAGACTAAATAGCGCATTCGCCATGTCACGATGAGGAACATATTGACCCTTTTCGGTTAAGGTCCCGTCAAAATCAAACATAGCAGCCTTGAAATCCATCTTAGAAGGTTTTATTTTTACGCAATTCCTCTGCTGTAATAAGCATCTCAAGCTTTTTGTCCAAATAGTAAGCTCTATCAGAAGGTGACAAGTGGGGGACAATCAAATCAACTAAATTAGCAGCCGCTTCTACATTCCCTGTGTAGGCGGTGAAATGAACATTGCTCTTAACATAAGGGAAATATAGATCAAGAAGAGGTTGTACTTTCCC
Organism: uncultured Candidatus Peribacteria bacterium; assembly: GCA_964499425.1. Taxonomy (GTDB): domain Bacteria; phylum Patescibacteriota; class Gracilibacteria; order UBA1369; family LOWO2-01-FULL-3; genus JAQBYK01. Next base: position 22,111 of record CAZCLD010000015.1, read on the forward strand.
TATAAAATCCATTCTCTCATTCTCATCTAAAAGCTCAAAATACTCCCTGTAATAAGTGAAATCATTCATGGGGTTCAACTTAAGAGCCTTTAAGAAATTGGATTTACACTCCTCTCTCTGTCCTTGTGCACAATTAAGTACTCCACTTAGATACCAAGCTCGGTCAGCCATCGAGTTAAGAGAAATCTCCGTATCCAAGAATTCTTCCGCAGAATCGAAATCCCCGACAGATATCGCTTCGTCCGCAGCAGCCAGATAATAATTCCTAGGGAAATTGGACGACTCCAAATAAGCCTCATCATCAGTTTCAGCCGCAACAAGAATACTCCCTTCATAGAGGGCAAAAACACCTACTACTACAGCAAGAATACATCCCAAGAGTGGATAATGATTCCCGGCCTTTTTGCAAACGAGGGACCTAATAAAAGTCAAAAAGCAGAAAAACAAAAATAGATTAACAAAGAAATTAAAATTGTAATCAATCAGGTTATGAGCAATGCTGCCTGCTACAGATACACTCAGAATGAAAACAAGATCTCTGTTTGATTTGGAGAGCTTACCAAATCTACTAGCAACAACAGCAAATATGCTAATCAAAAAGAGAACAAAGCCACCAAGCGCAACAACGCCGTTTTCTGCGGCGATCTTCAAAAAGACATTATGCGGATGATCAGCACTCCCTAAAAAAGTCTTTTGTATAGGATTATATGCTTGCCTAAAACTATTCGGTCCCCATCCCAATACTGGTTTTTCTTTAGCAAGTTCAAAAGCTCCAGTCCAAAAATCGATTCTTTCCTGTTTAGAGGTTAGGCTTTCGCGATTCTCAAATGCAATTCTCTGATCAACATCAATAACCTCGTAGCTCAGGGATCTTATGCTATTTGAGACAAAAAACAACCCAACGGTCAGAAGAAATACAAAAACAATTGAGGAAACAACCCGGAAATTAATTCTTCTCGAAAAATAAATCAAAAGGAGAAACAGCTGGCCACCAAAAGTGATCAACGCACCTCTGGAATATGTGAGTAGTAAAGCAGAAAAAACCATGGCCAACAGCAATAATCTCCACCTGGACTTTCCCAGTAAAAACACCGGCCAAATCATAAGCAAAAACAGAGCAAAAGCATTTGGCCAGACGTGGGCATGATAGAGCGTATTAAAAAAAGGCCCAATCATCCGCGGCTCATCCCTAAAAAAATACAAGAAAAACCCCATCAAAACGGCTAAAATCGCAGAAATCCGAAGGACTTTTAGGAAACTATCCATCCATTTTATCTTTTGATGTGCAAAAATAAGATAGAAGGAAGAAACCGAGCAAAAGGCCAGGACTTCGCTGAATCCGAAATCTTGAGTCTGAGAAAAGAGAAAAGAAAGCCCGACAAAAGCCACAAAAACCATCAGAAACAATTTTTCAAGACCTGCAGCCTCACTCCTTTTGCGATGCTTTATCAGTGCAAGAGTCATAATTAAGACGCAAAACACAATAACTACCGGAAAACCAGCTCCATAGTCATATTTCTTGAAGATCGGGTTAAACAAAGCGAGTAACCAAAACACCCCCACAACAAGGAAAGACAACTCACTTCGGAAAAAGTTCAGATACGCTCTCATGGGGGCATTATACAGAAAGATCACCCCACTTCAATTGTAGACAGGGAGGGTAAAAGTGTGTTATAATCAGCTGAAGCCATAAGTTAACAATATGTCTGAAAGACCAAGTCAAAGACCTAAAAGCAATGAGAAAAATCTGAGAAGAAAGCGATCAAAAGAAGCAGATAAACCCTCAAAAGAATTACTGATTACTGATGCTGCAGATCAAATACTAATAGAAATATTTGGTGCGAATTTTGAAGATGCAAAGATTATTTTAGGACCAATACTTCTTGATTTCTACGATGAAGTTAAAGATGAAACAAGTAGGGGATGGAAATTTAAAGGGACAGTCATTGAAAAAGGTGACTTGTATATAATTTGGGGAAATAGAGAGAAAGAAGGAAAAATCTCTTTACGAGAGTATTTCGGAGACGATAATCGAGAAAGATTACTTGGATTATTGGATGAGAAAGTCCTAGAAAATATTGAAAAGAGCGAAACGAAGGTAGAATTTGAGAGATTCCTAAAAGCGGAAGTATTTAAGGTTTTAAAGGAATTCCGACCATTTTTAGGTAGAAAAAAGATGAGGGAAAGTTTCTTGGTAAAGGAAGAGTTGTTTCCAATCTTTGCAGAACAATACCGTAACGGTGGTTCGGTTACACTTGTGAAACAACCCAATGGCTTTGTATTGAAGGATAAATTCAGGAAATATCCCGATTATACGTTCGATTTGAGAGAATACGACAAAAGGCTATTTCCAAAGCGTTTAGAGTCAACAGAAATTGAAAAAATTGAGGCACTAAAGGGTGAATTCTATAGTTTAGCAGATGAAGCAAACACATTATTGGAGCTTCAAAGCGAGGAGGCCCTAGGAGAATATGAAACTGATGAGGACAACAAACTTTTTGATGAAAAGGATAGAGAATTAATCTCAAGAGTACTTGAAAACATGGAATCATTAGGGAAAAAATACCCCTACTTAAAAGAGAAATGTGAGAGAAATAGGAAATTTGCTAATGAACAAATAAATTTCATGGACAAAGAGGGAATCTCGACTTCTCAGACATCACTACAACACATATTATATGGGCATTACGCAGAGGCAGGACCAGAAGAAGAGTTTAGAAAAGACCAACAAAAAGCAGACTACGACAAGGCAGTTGAAGAAAGAG
>CAZCLD010000016.1:0-23665 GCA_964499425.1 uncultured Candidatus Peribacteria bacterium
CAACCGTAACTCCTGAGGAGGATGCGGGTAGAAACGGTTGGGGCATCAGTATCATCGTTACTACCCGCATCCTCCTCAGGAGTTACGGTTGCCCTGTCTGACCAAGCTTTACTTTCGTTTCCAGCTGCATCATATGCAACTACTGAGAAAAAGTACTTAGTCCCATTCTCAAGCTCAGTAACTGTGTATTCAGTTTTACCACCTACGTCTTTCATGTCGTCAAAGGTGTCCCCCTGTTCAACAACATCGGTGGTGCCATAATGGACCTGATATCCCTCTACCCCTGTGTCATCAGTGGCAGCATCCCAGGTTATTTTAGCACTTGAATCAAGGGCTGTACCCTCTACATTCTCAACGTCGCTAGGGTTTTCGGTGTCGGCATCAGCTGCGACAACAGTTGACATTAAAGCAACTGTCATAAGTGATGCCAAAACAATAGAAGCTATTTTTTTCATTTTGTTTTTGTTTAAATTTTATCACCTAAGTATAGCAAAAAACGCCCCCTCATTCAAGCTATACTTTATAGTCCCCGCTTCTTTTTAGTGATTTTCACCCTGTCTATACAGTGCTTTTTGACCTTCAAAATGACTACCTTAGCCCTAGGAAAATTAATGATATCACCTTCCCGCGGAAATCTATGCAAATGCTCGGTGATCATCGTATTAATGGTCTCATGATCTTTAGGGCCAAATTTAATCCTAAAAAAATCATTAACGTCTTCAACAAGAGTTTTCCCGGTTGCAACAATGGTTCTACTATCAACAATTTCAATTGGATTTTCATGTACGTCAAATTCATCTACGATCTCACCAACGATCTCCTCCAGCAGATCCTCTAGAGTCACAAGTCCAGCCGTTCCTCCATGTTCATCGATAACAATAGCCATATGAATGTGTTTCCTCTGAAATTCTCTAAAGAGCTTGTCAATTTTCTTAGAAAGGGGCACAGTAAGCGGCATAGTCAGCTTGAGATTTCCTAATTTCTTTTTTGGAGAATGCTGATCATAGTGTTTGAGCAACTCCTTAATAGTGATAATGCCAATGATATTGTCGATAGTCTCCTCGTAAACTGGTATTCGAGAATGTGAATGGCCAATGACAAAGTCAACTGCCTCCTGAATAGACATTTCACTATCCAATGCCTCAATTGCTACCCTAGGCGTCATAATTTCCTCAACCTCTATGTCATTAAACTCCAAAACATTCTCTATGAATTCCTTCTCCTGTTTTTCTATAGAGCCTTCTTTTGCACCTATATTAAGCATCGCTACTAGCTCACCTTCAGTAACGGTAAATCCCTCCTCTCCGCCTACTGTTTTATGAACAAGGGCAACAATGTGATTAAAAAACCACACTAGAGGAAATAATACGAGCTGCAAAACATAAATTGGTTTTGAAATAAACAATGAAACCCCAACAGCATGCTGATGAGCAAAGGATTTAGGCGTTATCTCACCAAATATGAGAATGAAAAATGTCATAATCCCCGTAGCAATGCCCACTCCAGAACTCCCAAAAATATCAGTAAAAACAATTGCCGCATAAGCACTGGCCCCAATATTAACGATGTTATTGCCAATCAAAACAGTGATAAGCAGTTTATGAGGATCCTGCTTTAACTTTTTGAGCAATTTAGCATTGCGAACCTTCTTCGAAACGAGTTCGTCTACTTTTGATTTTGAAACTGATACCAGGGCTGTTTCGCTTCCTGAGAATACTCCGGAAAGGAGCACCAAAGCCGCTAAAATCAGTAATTGCGAGTACATAAATTTATAATGTCAGCTTATCCATTATACCTTTTTTTTAGCCAATTCTCAATATTCACTAGGCTTTAAGAGCCAATTTCATTAAAATACCGGTACTATGTATTTAAACATTGATCCAAAAATCTTCGAGCAACATCCCGACCTTAAAATCGGAGTGATTTTATTGAAAGGTATCAACAACACGCGCCGAGTATCCTCGATCGAAAGCTTACTCCGTGGAATATCCGCACAAAGGGAGAAAGAATTTAAGGACAAAGATGTTTTTGAGATACCCGCAGTTGCTGCTTGGAGCAACGCTTACGGGAAATTTGGTGTAAACCCTAAAAAATACATGCCTTCGATAGCAGCACTACTAAAACGTGTCCAAAAAGGCAAAAATATACCGCACATAAATATCCTTGTTGACCTATATAATTATTTTTCTTTGAAATATCTGCTCCCAATTGGCGGAGAAGATATTGATTGGCTTTGCGGAGATCTCGACCTTACTTTTACTGAGGGAGGAGAAGCATTTAGGCCGATTGGGTCTATTGAAGTTGAGAAAGCTAAGGAGGGAGAAGCCGCATACCTAGACGAAGGTGGAATCACCTGCCGCTATTGGAACTACAGAGAATGTGAACGCACAAAATTTAGTCCAAAAACAAGAAACGCAGTATTGCTAATTGAAGATCTCACAAAGATGCACATGGATGAATTTGGCAAGATACTAAATGACATGCAAACCAATATTGAGAAATATATAGGTGGGGAAATTGAAACATATACATTGAATGAAGAAAATCGAGCTGTAAATCTAGGTATAGAAGGTAGAAAAAACGTTGATGATTCCAAGGTTCCCAAGCAGGAAAGAGCACACTATTTGAAGGAAAAAAGTAAGAAAGAAGAAAACTTAAGTGAGCAAAATCCTCAAGAGGAGGAAATAAAAAAAAAAGCCAGGAAATACGCTCAGTCCAACAAAGCCTTTTCTAAATCAAAACTGGTTTTAGAGGATGAAGATCTTATTAAGGTCAGGGTCAAAGGGCTTCTTGAGAATGCAGTTAAGGCGGCTTTCCCTAAGGCGGATTGTGATATCCCAATAGAATACCCAGCAATAGCTGAGCATGGTGATTACGCATCTAACATAGCTCTTAGTCTAACAAAATCACTCAAGAAATCGCCTCAGGAAATTGCTCAGAAAATATTAGAGAAGCTTCCGAAGGACGATCTCATAAAAAAAATAGAAGTAGCCGGTCCTGGGTTTATCAACATTTTTGTTTCGGAAAAAACACTAAGCGAGGAAATTAAAAAGATCTTAAGTGAAAAAGAAAAATATGCATCAGTGAAAGTGGGAGATAGTAAGACTGTTGTTGTGGAATATAGTCAGCCCAACATTGCCAAACCACTCGGAGTACATCATTTACTTTCAACAATAATCGGTCAAAGTCTCTACAACATTTTCGATAGGTTGGGTTTTGAGACCATTAGTATAAATCACACCGGAGATTGGGGTACTCAATTTGGAAAGCTAATATATGCATATAGACAATGGGGGGACAAAAAGACAGTAGAAAAGGACCCAATTAACGAACTCTTGAAGCTATACGTCAAATTTCACGAAGAAGCAGAAAAAGATCCTGCACTTGAAGATAGGGGCCGAGAAGAATTTAAAAAGTTTGAAGAGGGGGATAAGGAAAACCACAAGCTATGGAAGTGGTTCGTAGACGAAAGCCTCAAGGAGATAACCAAAACCTATGATTTACTTGGGGGTATTCATTTTGATCATATGCACCCTGAAAGTTTCTATGCAGACAAAATGGAACCCATTATCAAGGAAGGAGGAAAAAAGAAAATTTTTACAAAGGGCGAAGAGGGAGCCATAGTCGCAAAATTTGATGACCCAAACATACCTACTCTGCCGGTCGTAAAAAAAGACGGTTCAACCTTATATATAACTCGTGATTTCGCAGCACTTAATTATCGACTGAAAACATGGGATCCAGTGAGGATACTTTATGTGGTTGATATAGCTCAGACGCTGCATTTTAAACAGCTTTTCGCCGTGGCTAAAAAGTTCGGATGGAATATTGATCCAGCGGTTCACGTTTGGTTTGGACGTATGCACCTAAAAGATGGTGGCGCTAGTACAAGGAAAGGAAAAGTAGTGTTGCTTGACGATGTCCTAAAGGAGGCAATATCACGAGCCAAAAAAGTGATTGAAGAGAAAAGCCCAGATCTAAAGGACAAGAAAGAAGTAGCACGTGTTATTGGGGTAGGTGCAGTGAAATACAGCGTACTTTCTCAAAATCGTACCAGCGACATTACATTCGATTGGGACAGAATGCTCTCTTTGGATGGAAATAGTGCTCCATATCTTCAATATTCTTACGCCAGGGCCAAGAGCATTCTAAGAAAGGCCGGAGAAAAACAGGAAGGAAGCATAGAGGATCCACCAGAAAGTGAGCAAAAAACACAAGCACTAGTAAGAATGTTTCCAAAATTTAAAGAGCAAATTGCGTCCGCAGCAAAAGAATGTAAACCAAATATTATTTCCAATTATCTTTATGAGTTAGCGCAAAGTTTCAATTCATTTTATAACACGGCACCAGTGCTTAAAGCCAAAAAGGAATCTGAGAAAAAAAGGAGGCTGGAGATTGTAGAAGCAAGTGCGCAAATTTTGAAAAACGGACTTACCTTACTTGGTGTTGAAGTCGTAGAGGAGATGTAATATATTTAAGCGCGCTAGCGAGCTGAAAATGTGATCTTTAGAAAGGGCGCCACACGGTGGCGCCGCGAACAAGCGAAGGATCTCCGCAGAAATTAAGCGGAGTGCTGAGCGCAGTGAGCTAATATAATGGAGAGATGGCTGAGCGGCTCAGTGAGCCCCTGCAAGCGATAGCGAGCAGCTGGGCGAACTAGTTCCGCTCGCAGATAACATGTAAGAAAACACGGAGAGATGGCTGAGCGGTCGAAAGCGATGGTCTTGAAAACCATTGTCCCGCAAGGGACCCAGGGTTCGAATCCCTGTCTCTCCGCCAAATATAATTGCGCACTTTACAAACATGCAAAAAGGTGGTAGAATACACCGAGAGACACAAAAACAAAAACATGCCTGGATCCAGAATATTAATGATTGAAGACGAAAAAACACTTAATGAACCTTTGGGCAAGAAGCTCACGGAGGAGGGTTTTGTCGTAAAAATTGTAGAAGACGCAGATGAAGCGATGTTGGCCATAGAAGAACAAAGTTATGATCTGATATTGCTTGATATAATAATCCCTAAACTAGATGGCCTGAAAGTTCTCAGAAATATCAGGGAGAAGGGAATAGAAACACCGGTAATAGTAATGTCAAATCTCGGAGATCAGGAGAGTCAGGATAAAGCTAAAGGATTAGGGGTAGTTGATTATGCTGTGAAGGCAAACAACTCACTCGATTCAATTGTGGAAAAAATAAAGAAACAAATATAAATACACAAAAAGAATGAAAAAAATGATACTAGCAGTATTGGGACTCTCTTTCTTCGCAGGCTATGCAGCCTCCTTAGCTATAGATATGGTAGATCCCCTCAAGGCATCAGTCCTTGCCCCTAATTCCAGTTCAGAATTTTCTTTCATTGAGTTAATATGTGATCAAGATCCTCTAGAAAATCACCTAATTTGCTTAGACCAAAGGAAAGAGATCCAAGCCGTCATCGACCTGAGATAATAAAGCCCTAGACTTAAACCACACTTTTTCATATATTGATGAAGCTTTTAAACAAGCGAGCTCACAAACAAGGGAGCGCACGGCGCGAGCGCGAACAAGTGAAGCATGTGGCTTTGCCACTGCTGAACGAAGTGAGCTCAATACTAAGGAGAGGTACTCAAGTGGTTGAAGAGGCGGGATTGCTAATCCTGTAGGGGGACATCAGTCCCCGCGGGGGTTCAAATCCCCCCCTCTCCGCCATAATAAATATGGAATTAATAGGATTTTCATTAGTATTAATTGTCTCTTTCTACCTTCTCACAAAGGTATGTGATGACTATTTCATAAATTCTCTCGACAAAATTGCCCACCGTTTCAAAATGTCACACGAAGCGGCTGGTGCAACCCTAATGGCCGTAGGCTCAAGTGCTGCGGAACTCTTCGTAGCAATAATAGCCTTAATCAAGCCAGGAGATCATGCCGCAATCGGAATGGGTACTATAGTAGGTTCGGCTATTTTCAATATTTTAGTGATTATTGGTGCAACAGCGGTTGTCAGAAAAGTTGTTTTGGCTTGGCAACCTATAGTAAGGGATACTGTATTTTATTCAGTTTCAATAATTGCACTACTATTAGTGTTTAGAGATGGACAGATCGAGCTTAAAGAAGCCGCAATTTTCGTATTTCTCTACTTGGTATACGTAATCACGGTTGTAAAATGGGACAAAATTATGCCTCGAAGGCCTTTAGATAAAGCCAAAAGAATAGGAGGTGATATGCTCAAGGAAATCAAAGAGGAAATAAGAGAGGGAAGAAAAAGCAAATGGGAGAAGGTGTTCTGGCCTCTGGATTTTCTCCTCGACAAAATATTCCCTAACCCAAAACGCTATTATAGGGTATTCGGGATTTCGATTGTAATTATCGCAGGATTAAGTTGGGTATTAGTTGAAAGTGCTGTAGCCATATCAGGAATCCTCCACATACCAGAAGCCATTATTGCACTTACCGTTCTAGCTATCGGAACGTCAATTCCTGACGCAGCTTCATCTATTATAGTAGCCAAACAGGGAAGAGGGGATATGGCCATCAGCAACGCTATCGGATCCAACATTTTTGACATTTTGTTCGGTCTTGGACTGCCTTGGTTCATTTTCCTACTTATCGCCGGAGGAAGCATCCCTGTTAGTACAGAAAGTCTACTTAGCTCGGTGATTCTCCTTTTTGCAACTGTACTAGTGATTTTCTTTCTCCTTCTAATAAGAAAATGGAAAATCGGCAATAAAGCTGGATATTTCCTGATAATTCTTTATTTGGGCTATCTTGCTTGGGCAATAACTTCCCTATAGGAGAGGATTGACCCAAGCGCACAAATATAGTATAATAACAGTAGTTAAAAATTAATATAAACCAAAATAAAAACTAACAATTTTACCATGAGTAAAACAAAAATCCTGTTTTTAACAGTGGCCCTTTTTGCAATTGCATTGTCTGGTTGCAGTTCATTTGATTCTAAGGAGGCCCAGACCTCGGTCGTTACCATTCCAGAAGGACAAATTGAAAGTTACAAAATCAAGGTAACCTTCTCTAATAATACTTCAAACCACTTGGTAACAATGACCCATAAAGAAAGTGGGGGAGACCAATTTGAAGTAAGTTATAATGCACCAGATTATAACGGTGATGGAGTTTATGACTGGAATGACTGTAAAGGTGACTTCGGATTTTACCTGCATGTAAACAGGTTTCCAATGTCAACAGCATATGCAGGAAAAGATCCTGCAATTAGCACCAAAAAATCTATTTGGGTAGAAACAACTCCACTAGATGGACAAGCCCTCTGTAAGACTACGACATTTCACATAAATGATTTTAACGATGGCGATCTAGACGGGACTCCATTAAGTCTTGCATTAAGTGATAAAACCATAGACGTCAACGCAACAGGAGGAATACCTGGAGTAATCAGTTATGGTACAACATCTAGTCCAACAACAAGTTGGAACATTACACCTGACAGTTCACAATCTAATTACATCTCAGCAGAGCTTGAGTTACTCTCCAACTATGGAGAATGTGACAGTGAAGAAGAGTGGAACGACGAAACTGGTCAATGTGAAGAGCCAGTCGTTGAGCCACCAGTTGAGCCAGTAGATGACCCTTCAGACATTTTGGGACAAAACATAGTTTGTTATCACAACGTAAACGAAGGCACATACAAAGGTGACAAGGTAAAATGTGGAGATGTCGGATGTATCTATCCCGACAACACCTATTGTAGAAATACAGGTTGTTACAACATGGATGGCACCTCTGATATACCCGAAGGCCCAATGTGGGAAACGGTAGCAGATTTTAGCGTTTGTGAAGATTCTTCAGGGAACGTAGTTGATGGAGGAGGGAATGAATGTCCCGATGACGTCCAAGTGATCCTAGGAGATGGTTGTCACGACATGGATTCAGGAGTTTGGTTTAATGGAGAAATGACAAAATACATAGTAGATGGAGATTATTCTAACCAAGTAATATATTGTAATGACGAATGGAACAGTGGTTGTGACTATGAAGCAGTATATGGCGGAGGTGATGAGGGATACTGTGAAACCGCAGAATATGAGGATGAAACATGTACAACTTGCTGGGACAGTGAAAACAATCAGACCAGTCATAATTGTCATCCGAGAGACGACGGGACTCAACCTCCAGAAACAGAATATTGTTTCGTAGAGGGTAGAGGAGAGGAAGACTGCGAAGTTTGCTATGACTCAGAAGATAATGTGGTCTCAGAAGACTGTTGGTGGGTAGGTGGAGGCGACACCAGCATAGCCGACGAACACGATGCACAAAGACAGAAAGACGATATGCTAGACAGCATAAGAAATTCCAACAGAGATATTGAAAAGCACTATCCAAAATTCAAAAAGGAAATGGAACGATTCCTTAATAAAGAGCTCAAAAAGAAATTAGGGAAATATGAAAAACTACTTAAGCGCTCTGGAGACGCTCCAAGGGCTACTAGCATTTTGAATGAAGCTATCAACTGGACTGAAAACAGACAAATTCAAGTGACAGGTCTTATCGCAGACATAGAGGAAGTAATTAGCTCATGTCAAAGTGGGATGGACATAGTCGAATCAAAGGTGAACGCGATTGTTCCTGGAGAAGCAACATGGGACGACTTAAATGCAGGCTGGAGCTCAATGAGAAGATATGTCGAATCTTGCTGGCCACAAAAAAATGCTATAGAAGCACCATTCAGAAGCATTGAACAGGGGTATTATGAATTTTCGGATATGATTTATGAGATCACAAAAGCAGTGATTGAAATGGAAAGCTATGGCGTTTCAATACCTAGCTTTATTGATAAATTTCTAGAGGAATATAGAGAATTAAATGAATGGGCAGATAGAGGGCTCCAATGTAAAGACAATGTACTCGTACTCGTCGAAGTGCTGAAAAGTTCAACCGACCAGGATGACATAGATTACGCACAAGAGGATGTTTGGGACGCTGAACAAGACTGTAACTGGGAAAGAGACGATATGTATGACGCCTTCGATGATTGGAGAGAAGGAGATAGCTATGATTCTCCACATCCATGGGAAAGATATGTTGATAAAGCATGGAGAACTATGGATGACCAAAGATATGTTGAAGAGGACAAAAGAGAATTGGAAAAAATAAGAGACTCTATCGAAGGATTAGCAAACATAAGAAATGAAATCGAAACGGACGACCCATTCGTACTGGAACACATCAAAAACCTAGAAGACCTTAGGGATAAAGCATTACCAATGGTTTTGGATATGATTTTAGCGGCAGAAAAAGGCGATTATGTCGAATGGGAGCAGCTTGAACTAGTTGGAAATGTAGCAGACAAAAGTATGGAGGTAATAGCACGATATTGTGACGACTTCCCAAATAGATGCTGGCTTTCAGGTGAAGTCGAGGAAATGATATATGGTGGCCACTACGGTGGTCATGATGGACCTCATGGAGGACCACACGGTGGACCTCCTTATGGTATTCATGATGACTTTGAGGGTGTTTATTTTGAAGAGGAGTTAGTAGACCGTATCGTAAATCAAATCGTATCAAGGCTTGAGGAAGAAATAATCGCAGCCTTCACAGAATCATTTACACGATTGTTCACTGAAACAATGGCCGACAAAATCGCGACTCACATGGAAGGAGAGTCCGGAGAAGTACTTTCAAACGTATTTAACAACATAGAGTACTTAGGTGATGATAGGACAAAAATTGTAGCAGAGAATAGTACTAGTCTATACGACGTTCTGACAAAATTCGAAGATTATGAGATAAACTCTGACGTAGCATCAGTGATTGATAGCTGGCATGAAACAGTAGTGGCAGCCAGTCTAAAGGACGAAGTCATTAACAAATTTGAAGAATTACTCACAGCAGTAAGAAACGGCTCAGAAACAGGACCCATTGTCGCAAGCTTGTGGGACAAACACGAAAATAATGACAGACTTTTGGCTACAGAAGATAAAGTTCAATTTTTGGATGCTAAGCTTAAAGACAATGACTGGTATTATGGTTCCTTCATGGGGTCAAGCTTCACAGGCGACAGCGATTCGCAAGGCAGGCTGACCGGTTTTGTTAGACCAGCAGGACTAATCAATCGTTGTGAGGCACTAAAGATAGTAATCGAAGCAGCAGGGATTAATAAGGCACCTGGAACGACTGATTGGTGGTGTAGTTCTTACCAATCAACCGCAGAACAAGAAGAATTCAACATGGTGGGATGGTATGGAGATTCAGCTTATTGGGTGCCACCTTCAACTGACAGAGGATACCTCGCAGGCAATCCAAACAGGGCTGAGCTATGTCGGCTATTTGTCCAGGCTGGTAATCTCGAATACACTCGTTACGACAATGAATTCCCAGATATTAATTACCTAGATCCATGGGCTGAAGACGCAGCTACTTGTTTGAAATATGGAATTATTACCGGTCAAGGAAACGGGAATTTTGATCCACACAGCCAAGCTAATCGTGCTGAGGTAGCAGCCATGGAGGTTCGATTCAAAGAAGCAATCCAAGCTAGTCAATTATTTAATAGCTTGTAAGCTTAGACAATCACACGCGAATAAAGGCCTCGAGAAATCGGGGCCTTTTATATTGCTTCCAAGAATCTCTTAACCTCTGGTAAGCCACCTTTCCGTTCAAGATTGATTATTTTGGATCCAATCACAGCAATTTCAGCATTTCGATGAACAGCATCTACGTGTGTTTTCTTGGAAATCCCAAAACCAACGGCAAGTGGTAATTTGCTGTGTTTGCGAACTTTCTTTAAGTAACTTTTTAACTTAGGATTCAATTCTGAAGATTGGCCAGTTGTTCCATGTCGGGAAACACAATAAACAAAACCCTTGGCATAACGGGATATTTTTTTTAGGCGATCCTCCGTAGTTAAGGGAGATACTATTTGGATAGGCATAAGCCCAAATTTCTTACAGGAAGCCAGATAATTCTCATTCTTTTCTTCATCAATTGGTATGTCAGGTACAATCAAGCCATAGCAGCCGGACTCTTTGGATCTTTTGCAAAACTTATCTACCCCATAGTGATGAAGAATATTGAAATAACTCATAAATAGAAGCTTCGTCCCCATTCCATCTTTACAAAATTTTGTGCTGAGTCTAGTCATCAATCTAAAACAATCCTCCACCCTCACCTTGCTCTTAAGCGCTTTCTCATTAGCAGCCATAATAGTCGGGCCGTCCGCAACAGGATCAGAAAAGGGGATTTGGATCTCAATAAAATCAACATATTTCGACATCAAAAGTGCAATTTCTTCACATTTTTTCATAGTTGGGTATCCAGCCACTATATGTGTCATTATTTGCTTTCGCATTTCAAAAATTCTTTAAATTTTTTGTCCTTAAGTCGTTTCGTAACAATGAAAAGGTCTTTGTCCCCACGCCCGGAACAATTTAAAACGACTGCTTTATTTTTCGACAGAGCAGGTGCCAGTTTCAAGACCTCCGCTACAGCGTGTGAGGATTCCAGTGCTGCAAAAATCCCCTCAGTTTTAGCTAGTAGCTTGTATGCCCTAATAACTTCATCATCCAGAGCATAGGAGAATGTTACTCGTCCTATGTCGGATAGGTAAGCTAATTGAGGGCCAACCCCCGAATAATCAAGACCAGCCGAAACACTATATGTCTCAGCAATTTGGCCATCCCTGCCCTGCAAAAAATAAGACTTAAAACCTTCGACTACCCCAACGCTACCACCTTGAAAACGAGCTGCGTGCTTCTTGCCCTTCACACCTTTACCACCTGCTTCAACAGCAATCATCTTAACACTCTTGTCATCAAAGAAGTCATAAAAGAGTCCCATCGCATTGCTGCCACCTCCACACGAGGCAACTAAATAATCAGGGGTGCCAATTTGCTTACGTACCTCCTCCCCAACAATTTTTTGAAAGAAAGTATTCATAACCGGGTAAGGATGTGGTCCGCAAACAGTGCCAAGCAAATAGTGAGTGTCCTGAGGATTAGAAATTAGGTCACGAAGGGCCGCATTAATAGCGTCTCTCAAAATTTGCCCCCCATCGTGCACAGGAACGACTTTTGCGCCAAGCTGTTCCATCCAAAACACATTAGGTCTCTGACGTGCTACATCTTTTGCACCCATATACACAGTACATTCCATACCAAACTTTGCAGCAACAGTCGCAGTCGCCAAACCATGCTGGCCAGCCCCAGTTTCGGCAATCAAACGTTTTTTCCCCAACTTTTTTGCCAAAAGCGCCTGCCCCAAGCAGTGATTAATTTTGTGTGCGCCAGTGTGGTTCACCCCCTCATTTTTTAAGTAGATTTTGGCCCCACCGAGTTTACGGGTTAGATTCTCACAAAAATACAGCGGAGTAGGCCTCCCTGAGTAATTCACGTAAAGACCCCTTAAAGAAGCCAAGAATTCGCGATCATGTATTGCTTCAAAGAACGAATCTGTCAAATCAGCCATTATTTGCCACAACATCTCGGGTATATATCGGCCTCCGTACTCTCCGAAATGACCATCCCTATTTAGCAGGTATTTTTTGAGTGAGTTCATCTAATTTGCCTTTTATGTTATTTGACTTCATGAGAGCGGTACCGATGAGTACCGCGTCTACTCTTTTATCCAATTTCTCAATATCAGCCCGACAATTTATGCCACTTTCTGACACAATTACTCTTCCCGGGGGGCACATCTTTGCCAATTGATTAGTCACATCCAAATCAACGCTAAAATCCTTCAGATCACGATTGTTGATCCCAATAATCTTTGCATCCGTCTTTAGAACCATCCTAAGCTCCACTTCATCATGTACTTCAACCAGTGCATCCATTTTTAAGTGGCCGGCCAGCTCTAAAAACTTCTTCAATTTTTTTTCGGACAACAATGAAGCAATCAAAAGGACTGCATCAGCCCCGAATTCTCTCGCCTTATAGATTTGATATTCATTCACAATAAAATCCTTGCACAATAGAGGCACTGAAACGACGTCTCTTACTATTTTCAAATTGTCGAAGCTCCCTTTGAAATATTTTTCATCTGTAACAACAGATATTGCACTTGCCCCACCTTCTTCATAAATCTTGGCAATGTCAGCTATAGACCTGTCTCCTGCGAAAATGTCTCCCTCACTAGGCGAAGCTTTTTTGATTTCAGTAATAAAGGAAAGCCCTTCACCTGTTAGGGCTCCAAAAAAATCACGGTCAGATACATCCAGATTTTTCCCCTCAGCAATCTCATGCAAAATAGAGCGATGCAAGCGTGTTTCACCGCTTACAGTTTTTGCTAACTTATATCCTTCTTTTAAGTCGTCAACAACTCCAGCGAGTTTCAATGCCAAGGCCACATTTACATATACCAAGTCAGCATGTCTGCTTTTGCATTCGCCTTTTAGAATTTTTAGAGCGATATCAGTATTAAATGAACTGTCACCTCCAGCAATTTCTTCAAAACTAGCTTTCTCAATGCCAAAGTCCTTGGGTGAAATTGAGTATTCCTTAATCAAGCCGTTGCTAAGCTCTACGATTTCAGTTTTTCCGGTCAAGGTGACCTCATCCAGGCCATCACAGCCTCTCACCACCATCACTCTTTTCTTTCCCATTAATTTACATGTCTCAGCAATAAGCCTCATCTGGTCCTTGAAACTGGTGCCGATAATTTGTCTATCTACTCCAGCAGGATTAAGTAGTGGGCCGAGAATATTAAAAATAGTAGGCTTACCAATCGATTTCCTAGCTTCTGCAAAATGCCTCATCACTGGGTGAAATGATCGAGCATAAATGAATGCTAAGGAGTGATCATGATACAACTGTTCTAGCTCTTCAGGTTTTTTGTCTATTTCGATTCCCATCTCCTCCAATAAATCAAAGCTGCCAAATCTTCCACTTGCGGCTTTATTCCCATGCTTTGCTATTCCAACACCCAATTTAGCCAAAATAAAAGCGGAAATAGTAGAGGTATTAATTCTCTGTAAACCAGACCCCCCGGTACCGCAAATGTCTATTGCATTTGGCATATTTAACCTTGCGCTCATTTGATTAGTCATGAAATTAGCATAAGTACGCAAATCTTCCGCACAAACTTTATCAGGAGTGTAACTCTCCAGGAATTTGACTTGTTCATCGACAGACAATTTCCCCTGAATCGAATCTTCTAGGAATTTCTCAACTTCAGTGGGTTCCCTAATAAGATTTTTCAACATCTCAAACCCGTAATCTCCTTTCATGGTCAGTACCGACTCTGGATGAAACTGAACGCCCTCGATAGGAAGCGCCTTATGTCTAACCGCCATTACTAGATCAGAATATGTTGCCGAAGTGTCAAGACAGTCCGGCACATGGTCTGCGCAAAGCGAATGGTACCTTCCTGCAGAGAAATTTTGACTAACTCCAGAGAAAATAGTCTTTCCATCATGACTAATCGGACTGCTTTTCCCATGTACTGGCTCTATAAACTTCAACGTTCCACCAAAATACTCAATTATAGCCTCATGTCCAAGGCACACTCCAAACATAGGGTATTTTTTGTGATAAACATCAATGATTTTCATCATATTCCCAGCTTTGGATGGAATTGATGGGCCCGGAGAAAAAACAATCAAATCCGGATTTATTTCTCCAATCTTACTTGGATCTACAGTATTCCTATAAACATGGACGTCACAGTGCAATCGCTTAAAGTAATCAACAAGGTTGAAGGTAAAAGAATCAAAGTTGTCGAGCAGGAAAATTTTCATGTCTCTATTGTGGTTAGGAATGCCTGTGCCTTAGCTAGAGTTTCTTCATACTCTGATTGGGGATCGGAGTCATACAACAGAGTTGCTCCAACCCTGAATGAAAGATGCCCATTTTTGACATGAGCCGTTCGAATTATAATCCCGGTATCCATTTCCCCGGAAAAACTCAAATAACCAACCGCACCACCGTAATAGCCACGACGAGAACTCTCATTTTTCTCAATTTCAACCATTGCAGCGACTTTTGGGGCACCAGTTAGAGTCCCTGCATTCATGCAAGCAATAAGAGCATCCAATGCAGAAAACCCCTCTCTTAAGTACCCTGAAACGTGAGCAACAGTGTGCATAACCTTAGAGTATTTCTCGACAAATCTATAATCACTGACTTCAATACCTGGTTTGCATATTCTTGCCAGATCATTACGTCCGAGATCAATCAGCATATCCAGTTCTGCCCGCTCTTTTTTGCTTTTGAGGAGCTGCAGCATGTTTTCGTGATCTTCAATGGGATCTTTTCCCCTGGGGGCGGTACCGGATATTGGCCGCATATGCACCATGCCATTTTCACATCTGACCATCATCTCTGGTGAAGCACCAATCAACTGATCATCACAAAAATCAAAATAAAATAGGTAAGGAGAAGGATTCGCTTCCCGATATTTCAAATATAGTGCAAAGGGATCTCCCGAAAACTCCCCTCTCAGTGTATTTGAATAGACAACCTCAAAAAGATCGCCTTTTCTAGCCAATTCTCTGGCGTTATCAACTAGCCCTTTATACTCTCTCTCACTTAAATCAAACTCAGAATTCTTGACATCAAATGTCAATTCGTCAGTTTCGCTATCAAAAGTCTCAAACATCCTGTCAATCGCTGCTTCTCCCGCGAGCGAATCTTCTCTATAGGCTATAATTTCAGCGCTATCCTTGAGGTGATCAAGGAAAACAAAGGTATCGTAGAGACATAGTCTGAAATCATCCACGTCATTATCAGGTAGTATATTCGGAATATCCTCGAAAAGTCTTACAAAATCATATGAAAATGCACCATACAGTCCAAGGAAGGTTTTTTCATCTTGCTTAAATGTATTCAGAATAATTCGTAATATATCTGCAATACTTTCTCGCTTCGTCCGCTGGCTCTCCTCTAAATCTGGGCACCCTTTAGAAATAGTCCCCTTCAGGTCGATATCAAGTTCTTTTAGATATGACTGTGCACGCTCATTCAACGGCTCAATAGAATATTTGTCGCCCTTTCCTCGAATTTCAAGAACAGGGTCAACACCTATGAGGCTCAAACGTCCATAGATATGAGAAACATCACGAGACTCTAGCAAAAATTTCTTTTTGCTGAGTGAGCGCAATTTCCCAAAAACGCCAGAGGCATCATCACACCTAATCTCTTTGTAAAACTTTTTTAAATCCATCTGCTCCATATTTAAGTTCTCGCGATCCACGACTAACAGTACCCATACTTACCCCCAGTTTTTTCGCCACCTCTCTCTGTGGCATCCCCTCAAGCAGAAGCTTTACGATCTGCAACCTCTTAGAGATTTCTTCCAGCTCACTAGGGGTAAGAATATTGTGCAGAAACGACTCAGCCAGCGAGCTGCCCTTAATAGAGGCAATAGTTTCTGCTAATTCTTTAACGAATTGCTTGTTCATATGTATCAGTTTAATAGTACATCAGTACACTAGCAAAATATTAAAGAAAGTCAACAGGAAATTGAAAATTCACTGAAAACTAGAACATTGAAGGCTCAATGAAAACTAATAAATTGAAAATTGCTTACATATTCTCTAAGTACTTAATCGCCTCCTCCTTCTGTCTGTCATATTCATTCTCAATATCTTCATCGGTAATTTCCACGATAATATCGGGAGTAAGGCCTACTTTGTCGATATTTCTATCATCAGGCGTATACCATTTTGCAATGGTCATCCTCAGGCTTGAACCGTCATTAAATGTCTCAACTTCCTGTACACTTCCTTTCCCAAAACTCTGAATACCCATTACTACTCCACGATTTTCGTCTTGAATAGCTCCAGCAACAATTTCGGAAGCAGAAGCGCTACTATCGTTCACTATCACAACAAGTGGTACATTTAATAACTTTGGATTGCCATTTGCGAACATTTTTTCATCATCCTTCCCGCGCTCTCGTATAGTAACGACGTGAGTATCAGAAGGTAACAAGTACGAAAGCAACTCAACAGCAATATCCAAATAGCCGCCACCATTGAAACGCAAATCAACAATAAGACCATCAGGCTCATCCAATATCATCTCAGAAATAGCATTCCCAAATTCTTCATTGGTCTTATCGTTAAATTGATTAACGCTCAAGTAAACAATTCCATTATCCAATTCTTCAACAGTTACACTCTCAATATCTATGCTATCCCTAACAATTGAGACATCAAAAGGGTCATCAAGACCCTCCCTGATAATGGTCAAAACAACAGTGGTACCCTTTTCACCACGAATCCTCATGACAGCATCAACCAAGGTCATCTTAGAGGCAAGTTCACCCTCAATCTTATGAATTATATCGCCACTAAGTAAGCCAGCCTTTTCAGCTGGACTTTTTCGCAAAGGAGAAACAATAACAAGCTGTTTATCCTCAACAGTCAACTCAGCACCAATCCCCTCTAGAGTACCCTCCAAATTAGCGCTAAATTGCTCGCTTTGATCGGGTGTCATAAATACCGTGTAAGGATCCTCGAGTGCGTTAACCATCCCTTCAATAGCGCCATAGACCATACTCTCATCCTCAATAACCTTTTCATCCACATATTTTTCCTCCAATTCGCCCCAGACTAACCAGAAAAGATCCATGTCCACATTTATTTCTTCAATAGCCTCTGACGAGTTATTGTCGATATCAACTATGTCAAATTTTTTCTTCGATTCTCCCAAAAAACCATGGAAGGATAGCTGCCAACCTACAACAAAAAATAGTACAGCTACAGAAAGGTATTTAGCAAAAGGGGTCTTACTTGGGGGTATATATACAGGCATTATTGAAGTTTAAAGATATAGTCCATATTTAAAGCTTTTTTAGTTTTGTCGTCAAGCGTAACCACAACAGCACTAAAAACCATTGTGCCATCTGTTTCAGGCTCGAATTTCTGAGGAATCTGAGTAAGAAAAGTATTAACAATGATCTCCTTCTTAACCCCGATCACAGAATCGTAAGGTCCAGTCATTCCTACATCACTAATGAAAGCGGTCCCATTCTCAAGAACTCGTGCGTCCCTAGTCTGAACGTGAGTATGCGTGCCAATGACTGCACTGACCCGCCCATCCAAGTAGTAAGCCAGAGCATATTTCTCAGCAGTTGTTTCTGCGTGAAAATCCACCAAGATTCCTTTCAACTTTTTGTCTGAAGTTTCTTCCAAAATCTCATCCATCTTCCTAAAAGGGCAATCAAAATCCTTCTTAATGAAAATCCGGCCAATCAGACTTACAACCAAAATCCCCTTCACGATCTCGTAGCCTCTCCCCGGAACACCTGGAGGGAAATTAGCTGGTCTAAGGACAGGGAACTTTGGATCATCCAATTTCGATGCTCCATCTTTATTTCCCCAAACATGATTGCCAGAGGTGAAAAAATCCACTCCAGCCTCCTGCATATCCTTAATATTTGCAGAAGAAAAGCCATTACCATGGCTAAGATTTTCCGGATTAGCCAAAACCAGATCAGGCTTGTGTTCCTCAATTAAACCTGGCAATAACTCTTTTGTTATTTTTCTGCCTGGGCTACCGAAGATATCTCCAACAAATAGTATTTTCATAGTTTTTTTAGAGGTGCGACACTTAGTGCCAATTTTTTGATTCCTACCTTTGAGTCTTCAAAAGCAACAGTTGCGACGCCCCCTGTTATATCTACCACAATTCCTTCACCAAATACATTGTGTTTTACCTTGTCACCTGCAAAAAATTCTGTATCCATGCTTTCACTCAACTCAATAGGTACAGGTTGATCTCCAATATCACTCACCGAAATATGCTGTCTTAAGCTATGACCACCGTAATTAGCATCAACCAGAACTTCATCGATATCAGCTAAGAATTGAGAGGGAGCATTAGACCTTGACTCACCATAGAGAGTGCGTTCGCGCGCATGAACAAGATATAATGATTCCATTGCCCTGGTCATTGCTACATAAAGAAGACGGCGCTCCTCCTCAAGCTCCTGTCTGTCCAATAGACTGCGATTATGGGGGAAAATCCCCTCCTCCAGACCTGCGATAAATACATGGGGGAATTCTAGACCTTTTGCGCTATGAACAGTCATCAAAGTAACCGCATTATCGGATTCATCGACTGTATCAATGTCAGCGATCAAACTAACCTCCTCAAGAAATATGCTTAATGAAACGCCTGCTTCTAACTTGTCGTATTTTTGGGCAACAGATACTAACTCAGCTATGTTCTCCAGTCTCGCCTCACCCTCAACACTGCCATCATCAATCGATTTCTTATAGCCACTCCTGTCTAGAACATGCTTTATCATACCTGAGGCTTGGAATTCTTTATTTAATCTTTGTAAGGACTTAATCAACTTTACAAATCGCTCAAAAACTTCAGCCTTTGGTTTCGATATGCCCTCAATTTCATCAGCAAGTAGCATCGCATTGAAAAGCGAGAGATTATGTCTAGAAGCAAAGCCCCGCAAGGCCTCCATGCTTTTGGCCCCGATCTTCCTAGAAGGAACATTCACTATTCTAAGCAAGCTGACAGAATCGTTCGGGTTTTGAACGACCCTTAGATAAGCCAAAATGTCCTTGATTTCCTTTCTTGCATAAAAACGAATACCCCCAACAACACGATAAGGAATCCCATACCTCAAAAACACTTCCTCAATTACACGTGACTGGGCATTAGTCCTGTATAAGACCACAAAATCATTGTAGTTTTGGAATTCAGATCCGACTAGCAGATTGGTAATTTCTCTAGAAATGAGTTCACCTTCATGCCTTTCATTGTCAGCCAGCCAGTGTTTAATTTTGCTGCCACCCTTACGATCGGTCCAAAGCTTCTTCTTTTGTCTTTGATCATTTTTGCTGATAACACAGTTTGACGCGTCCAAAATCTTCTGTGAAGAACGATAGTTTTGCTCCAGTACAACAGTTTTGGTATCAGGGTAATCCTTTTCAAAATCCATAATGTTTTGGATAGTCGCACCCCGCCAACTGTAAATACTCTGATCAGCATCACCAATCACACAAATATTCTGATATTTCTGAGCCAAAAGCTTGATGAGCTCATACTGAGCCCTATTAGTATCTTGGTATTCATCCACAGATATAAACTTGAACTTTTCTTGATATTGATCGAGTACGTCCGGAAACTTCTGAAACATTTCCACAGTCATCATAATAATATCGTCAAAATCCAGGGCATTACTCTCCCTCAGTCTCTTTTGGTAAATTGGGTAAATCTCGGCAACCTTTTTATTAAAGTAGTCCCCAGCATATTGTCCATACTGCTCAGGCCCAATTAGTTGGTTCTTCGCATTGGAAATATGTGATAAGATCGCTTTTGGGTTAA
The DNA here is from genome assembly GCA_964499425.1 of uncultured Candidatus Peribacteria bacterium. Lineage (GTDB taxonomy): Bacteria > Patescibacteriota > Gracilibacteria > UBA1369 > LOWO2-01-FULL-3 > JAQBYK01. The sequence continues at coordinate 20,246 of CAZCLD010000016.1, forward strand.
TCCTCTTAGAATCCAGCCCCATATCTCCCATAACTCTTTTCATAAGGATTTGCTGATCAGCGACATCATAAATAGCAAAAGAATTTTCATAATCCAGTAGGTGCAAATTTTTTCTCAGAATTCTTACACAAACACTATGGAAAGTGCCTATAGTAGGCATATCACTGCGCTTAGCAAAATCCCCAGCCGCAATAAGATCAGAGCTGTCTCCACTGAAATCGAGATCATCGCCACTCAAAAGCTGCACAATCCGCTTCTTCATTTCATTTGCAGCCTTATTAGTAAAAGTAACTGCCAGAATATTCCAGGGGCTGATACCCTTTTCCTGTATCAACCAAGCTATACGATGCGTCAAGGCACGAGTCTTACCACTCCCCGCTCCAGCAACTACAAGTAAAGCTCCAGTGAAATGTGTCACTGCCTCAAGTTGCTTGTCATTAAGGTCCTCTAAAATCTTATTCATTCGTATTCAAGTAAGTTGGATTTCGATTATAGGGGACAAGTGATAACATGTAAAAGATGAAAAATAAAAACGTCTACCTACTATCCTTAGTCCTGCTTGTTGCATTCGTCTTTAATCCCTATGGCACAAATTTTTTCGAACTCCCAAAAATCCATTTCCTGAGCATTTTTCTGGCTATAACAACAATAATCCTGGTTATATCCTTTTTAAAAAACCGACAACTCAACTTTAGATACAACAAAATTGTCACAATACTTTTTTTGCTCTGGCTCGCAAGTCTTGTGGTCTCAACTATTTTCTCAATTGCTCCAGAGCTTAGCTTCTGGGGCAGCTACAGTAGATTCCAAGGTTTATATAGCCATCTCATTTACTTGTCGTTCTTCTTGCTTTTCCTCAATGTACTCAGAGACAAAAAATCCCAGGAGATATTTCTGAAGGCTCTATTATTAATCGGTTCGCTAGTGGCCTTGCACAGCGTGCTGCAACAATTTGGGATATTAACTTTTTCAAAGGCTGCCATGCAGGAATTTTTAGGCAGAAGCTTCGCAACTTTCGGTCATCCAAACTTCTTAGGTCAATTTTTGATTTTACCAATTTGGGTCGGAGCGTATTTCGCAATTTCCAGAAAGGGTAGGGCTAGAATTCTTTACAGCTTGCCAACAATCTTGATGATTGCGGGCCTCCTAGTTACTGAAAATAGAGCTTCAATATTAGGAGTAATAGTGGGAGTGATCTGCCTAATATTATTTAGCCTGAGACTTAAAACAATCTATAAAGTAGCTCTGTCTCTAGTAGCTGTGCTCGCCTTTGGAGCATTCATCTTTTTAGTTGCACCAAGTCTTCGTTCCCTTACAACAAGAATGCATCTATGGGGAGATACCATCCAATTAATCAATGAAAATCCACTATTCGGATCAGGCTTAGAGACATTCAGACTGGTTTTTCAAAAAGTAACTTCAGCAGAATTTTTTGGACTTGAGAAAATATATAGCATCGCTGACAGAGCGCACAATGAGTATTTGGATATGCTAATAATGCAAGGGAGAGTGGGCTTTATAGTATTCGCAACAATAATTTTTGGAATACTAGCTAAAGTTATAAAGCAAAAAAGTAAGCTCGTGCTAACCATGGCTGCCGCTCTAATTTCAATCCTGGTTTCAAACTTTTTCAGCTTCTCTCTTGTTGTGCACTATCTGTTGTTCATGGCATTGCTGGCCATTTTGCTTAATCAAATACTCAAGTTCAAAGACCTTCAAATCAAACAAACCTTTCTGACGGTCTTAATTGCCGGAGGCCTTTTCGCCTTATCCATTCTCCTAGTATTTAACTCAGTAAAAACCATTCACGCTGACAATCAATTTAAGGCAGGAATGAATAGTATTTATGCGGGAGAAGTTGATAAGGGGCTAAGTGGAATAATCAACGCTGCCAATCTCAATATCCATCAGGGGGATATATTTTTCCACCTGTCGGACATTCTTTTTCTCCTAGGCAAACAGCTGGAAAACTCCACTATTTTAGAAAAAGCATCAGACATTGTGGATTTCGCTGGAGATTTTACTAACAATGATTTTAGATATTATTTTGCCAAAGCTAGGATATCGGCCTATCTAGGTGAATATGATCAGGCTCAACAATATTATTTAGAATCATCGAACCTAGCTCCAATTAATCCAATTGTGATGAAGGAATGGGGGGTAATGTACTATCTAAAGGGAGATTACGATTTGGCAATAGAGAAATTAGAATTATTCTTAAGTCTAATCCCAGACCATTGGAAGCACAAAGTAGACCTTGAAGAAGTAGATAGCGAAGTAAAAGAAGAGTATCGCTTATTTATGAAACACCTCCCCGATTTATGGGATGTATTTGCTTATTTATCCAGGAGCCACGCTGAATTGGGGAACCTAGAGAAAGCAAATTACTATCTTGAGTTCGTCGAAGATAATGATGCAATCGATACTATAGAAGCGATTTTAAATTAGAAATCGAATCTAAATTGGTAAGGATAGGGAATCGGCTCTCCACCACGAGGGATTTTCCCGAACGGATCAGGCTCCTCTTCCTCAGGGACTGGAACCGGCTCAATATCGACTTCTGCCTCTTCTTCTTCCTCCTCATAATCGTCGTAACCCAAAAATTCTCCAGCAACTTCGTCCTCTTCTACATTTTCATCGCTATATTCAGAGAAATCACCAGTCATGTTAGACCAGTCACCGGTAAAGGCAGACCAGTCGCCAGTAAAATGCGCTGTGAAATCTGACCATGAACCAGTATACGTTGACCAGTAACCAGAAAATGGTGTCCATTGCCCAGTAAATGATGTAAACGCTCCATATGCATTGGAGTAAAGACCAAAATAATGAAGTAATGCGTCTAGTTTCGCATTAATCACACACATTTCGTCGTTACCACAATCCACAATATCGTCACCGATATAACCTTTCCTACCAAAGGTAGGTGCAAAATATGCTGCTGAAACAATTGCCGCTCCAGCAATAAAAGCAATGACTACTTGCCATAGCTTGAACCCTTTATGGGCCACACGATGTTTAAAATGATGCATTTTTTGTTTTTGTTAAGTTAATATATTTAAGTTAATTTATCTTTGAACGACGACCTTAGTCCCTATCTCGGCAAAGTCAAATAACCAGTCTGCGTCTTCAGGTAAGAGACGGATACAGCCGTGGCTAACAGGTGTGCCAATATGACTTCTTGCCTCAGTCCAGAACACTCCACTATGAGCTCTCCCTAGACTTGGCAGAGAATGAAAACCATAGCCTCCAGCTCTATACATCATGAATTTCGGCATAATGTAGTGAGGGGCCTTATGCGCTACTCGCACTTCTTGTTTTAGAGTAATAGAAGTCTCTCCTATAGGAGTAGGAGTAGCCGCAGCGCCAGTACTAGCTTGGAAATCTTGGACAAGATAATCTCCCAATTTGACGTATATCATT
>CAZCLD010000017.1:0-23356 GCA_964499425.1 uncultured Candidatus Peribacteria bacterium
CGCAAAGCGATAAACATCGCTAATTTTTGCTAACTCTTGCCACTGAGGCTGATCGATTCCAAGCTTATCCAACATTCCAGAAAACTTGTGTCTATTTTCTGCGCGATCAATATTCTTGGCGTCAGTTCCAAGAATCCGAACATTCGCTCGCGCAAGTTTCATCGCCAAGTTATTGGGGACTTGGCCACCTGTAGAGACTACAACACCAGCCATACGATCTTCACTTTCGCCCATCTCAAATTCATAAATATCCAGAACCCTCTCAAGCGATAGTTCGTCAAAATATAGTTTGTCGCAAATATCATAATCTGTTGAAACCGTCTCGGGATTATAATTAATCATGATGGTCTCGTAGCCTTCCTTCGCAACTGTTTGTGCGGCATTCACACAGCACCAGTCAAATTCTACACTTGAGCCAATGCAATATGCCCCACCGCCAAGCACCACAACCTTCTTTCGTCTGCCTGCACTGACGTCATTTTTATCCCCATGATAAGTCACGTAGAGGTAGTTTGTATTTGCGGGATATTCCGCAGCCATAGTGTCGATTTGTTTGATGGAAGGAAGAATTCCCATCTTTTTTCGCTTTTCCCTAACGTCCAATTCTTCTCGCCCAGCAATATAGCCAATTTGTTTGTCAGAAAAGCCTTTTTTCTTTGCTTCAAGCATTAAAGTAGAATCAATATCACGTGAACGCTTGAGTTTCTTCTCCATATCCACGATGGTTTTCAACTTCTGAAGGAACCACCGGTCTATACCTGAGATTTTAGAGATTTTTTCAACTGTCCAGCCTCGTCTTAGAGCATCTGCAATAACGAGGATCCTTTTGGGTGTGGGCTTCACAATGTCTTCCTGGATTTTGTCAGCCTTAATTTTGACATCTTCATTTGCAACCAACCCATGCAAGCCAACTTGTAGCATCCTCAGCCCTTTCTGCATAACTTCTTCGAAACTCCTACCCAAAGCCATAATTTCACCCACAGATTTCATCTCGGTCGTGATTTCCTTTGAAACCATGCGGAATTTATTCAGATCCCAGCGGGGGATTTTCAAAGCCAAGTAGTCTAGAGCTGGCTCAAAACAAGCCGTAGTAGTTTTAGTTACAGCATTTTTCAATTCGGGAAGTGTATAACCAAGCGCCAATTTGGCAGCAACATGAGCCAAAGGATACCCAGTTGCTTTCGACGCCAAAGCGGATGAACGACTCAGTCTAGCATTTACTTCTATAACGCGGTAATCCTCACTTTTAGGATCCAAAGCATATTGGATATTGCACTCACCAACTATTCCTAAATGTCTGATGACCTTGATGGCAATTTCTCTCAGTCTATGATATTCACGGTTAGTCAGGGTTTGAGAAGGTGCCACAACGATGGATTCTCCGGTGTGAATGCCGAGTGGATCAAAATTCTCCATATTACATACAGTGATGCAATTATCTGCAGCATCACGTACAACTTCGTATTCAACTTCTTTCCATCCTTTCAAATTTTCTTCAACCAAAACCTGAGGGCTATAAGCAAAAGCGGTATCCAACATTTTTGAAAGCTCCTTTTTATCATGAGCAAAGCCACTCCCCTTTCCACCGAGAGCAAAGGCCGCTCTTATGATCAGGGGAAAGCCAATCTTATCAGCTGCCTTTAGTGCAGATTCTTTTGTAGTACAAGCAATTGAGGTAGGCATTTTCACCCCAATCTTGGTTAATTCTTTGTTAAACAGGTCTCGATCTTCCGTTTTTTGAATAGTTTCAACGGGTGTACCCAAAACTCGTAGCTTGTATTTTTTCAAAATACCCTTTTTCCAAAGGTCTACTCCGCAATTTAGAGCGGTCTGCCCTCCAAAAGCCAGGAAAAGCCCATCCGGCTTCTCTTTGCGAATAACCTTTTCCACGAAATAGGCATTCACCGGCAAAAAATAAATCTTATCAGCTAGCCCCCGCGAAGTCTGAATGGTCGCAATATTTGGATTCACTAAAACGGTCTCAATTTTTTCCTCTTTGAGGGCTTTTATTGCCTGGGACCCACTATAGTCAAACTCACCAGCCTCTCCAATTTTGAGTGCCCCACTGCCTAGAACAAGAACTTTTTTCACATCAGAAAAAGCGAAAACCTCTTTCCTAGAGGCCTTCTTTTTTTTCGTTTTGACTGCTGGCATTAGGTTTTATGAGCGTCTTATCTTTGGGATTCTAAGAGAAAAAATCCTGCCTGTCCAGCTAAAACCTCAGCTCTGTGCCATGAGCATCGCCCCTATCTCCTTCCGGCATTATTTTCCAGGTCATGACAGGCTTCAAGACACCCTCAACCCCAAACCCACTGGCCTTGGGATGGCCACCGCCTCCCCACTTGGAGGCGACTTCCGACAGATTCACATCTTCTCTTTGAGTCCGCAAAGACCCCTTCACCAAGCCCTTTTCATCTTCACTCAAGAGAACACAGTACTTCGAATCCGGTACTGCGTTCAGAAAGTCGATAGCACCACCGGTATCTTTTGAAGAAGCCCCACTAGACTCATAATCACTACGCCCAACGGCAGAAACAGTCACGCCCTCCTCATTCACATAGGCCTTTTCCAAAATACGACCCCAAAGTCGCAGCCTATTGACGGGAGTCGTATGGAACAACTCTTTAGACACTTTTTTCAAATCTGCTCCTCTAGACATTAGCTTCCCAGCAATTTTGTAAACTTCACAGGTCGTATTTGAGTGCATCATTCCTCCTGTATCAAAATAAATCCCGTGCAGAAGACACGTAGCAATGTCGCGAGTAATTGGCCAATCACAGAAATTTAAGAATTTGTACATAATCATGGCAGTACTACAGGCGTCGACATCAACTGGATTAATAGTTCCAAAATTTTCGTTAGAAACATGGTGGTCAAAGTTTACGAAAGGCTTATCTCCCTCCAGAAGTTCGGGCTTGGTCTCAGCAAAGGCCACCAGTTTAAGCGCTCCACAATCTACACTGCAGATGATGTCAAAATCTGTGTAGTCAAAATCGTCGACAAATGTATCGCCTTTTTTTAGCCAGAGGCTGTTAAATGGAACTGGGTCTACACAGGCGCTAAACACCTCTTTGTCCAGGGCCTCTAAGGCTAATCTCAAGCCCAAGTTGCTACCTACCGCATCTCCGTCGGGACTTCTATGCGAAATAATGCAGATCCTCTGAGCATCCAAAAAGACTCTCCTAGCCTTTTGAAATTCCACGCGTACTTTTTCAGAAATTTGGGCCATTTTTATTATAAAGGAATAAATCTTATATTGCCTGAACCTGAAAAGGAAGACTTAGAAACAAAAATCAGTTGCAAAGTAAGGGCTGATATTTCAGCATAGGTTTGATGAATAGAAAAAGGATCGGCAACAAAACGGCATTATTTCAGGCCAAAATAGAGGAGAGGGCCAAATTGATAGGATTTGACTTAGTCGGATTTTCTCCGGCTCGTATAGCCCCGAAATATTTAGAAGTTTTTGATCGTTGGCTTGATGATGGGAATGAAGGACAAATGAGTTACATGCGAAAAATCGAAAAGCGCAGAGATCTAAGGAAAATCTTACCCGGAGCAAAATCAGTGATTGTGCTGGGGACCAATTATTATAGGCCTCAAGCAAAATTAAAGGCCAACTATGGAAAGGTCGCTCGTTACGCCTACGGCCGCGATTATCACAAAATCATAGGAAAGAAGTTAAAACAGTTAGAAAAATTCATTCAAGAATTGGAGAGTGATCGCGCAATTATCCGGGAGACCCCAGGCACCTCAGTCGCCCCCCATTCTTGCTCGACCCCAGTCACCCCTGCTTCCACCCCCATTACAAAATCATACATCGACACTGGCCCCATCCTCGAACGAGCTCTTGCCGAACAAGCCGGACTTGGGCGTATAGGAAAAAATTCCTGCCTAATAACCAAGGAATTTGGGTCCTGGATATTCTTGTCAGAGATTATTACTACAGTGGGTCTTGTTTCTAAGCACTGCCTTCCTAGGAAGGCGGGGATTTTGCCGCTTTCTCGCTGGTCCGACCCGGCCCAACCGCCTGCAAATGTATGCGGCAACTGCACCCGTTGCATCGATGCTTGCCCCACCGGGGCCATCATTGCCCCTGGGGTAATAGATACTCGCCTATGTATTTCCTACCTCACAATAGAAAACAAAGACAAGATTCCTCCTAAACTTGCCAAAATCATCAAAAAAACCAAGCGCATATATGGCTGCGACATATGCCAGGAAGTCTGCCCGCACAATGAAGCGCGCCAAAAATCAATCAAAGCAGCGTCGGCTAATCCAATCCACCGAGCACTTACTCTTCCCCGTATCGCTGGCTCACAACTTTCAGCTAAAAAAATTGCCTCCATCAAAAACGATGAGCAATTCCTACAAGCCTTTGCTGGCTCACCCCTCATGCGCGCCAAAAAAGAAGGACTGAAGAGGAATGTAGAAATTCTTACACTAAAAGGCCAAAAGTGATACAATAAAAGTGTATCAGGTTGGTGGTGAACACGCTAAAAAGGGCCCCGTTATGTGGGGCCCTTTATGCATCCAAGTGGTGGAACCACCGGGAGTCAAACCCGGACCACCAACGTACCAGGCTAATAGTGTAACCGTACTGGCCCCAAAGCACTCCGATGCTCATCAGTCATAGCAAACAAACATTAAATTTTTATTAAAAGAACTTAAATTATTTCTAAACTCTGCTAAACTCAGCTCGACGTTCTTTAAATAAGCAGCTCTTTCCGAGGCGCCATGGCCAAGTGGTTAAGGCAGCGGTTTGCAAAACCGTTATTCGCCGGTTCAAATCCGGCTGGCGCCTCCAAAAATTGAAGTGACGGTTTGCAACCCGCCTCCGGCGGGCAAGATCCGGCTGGCGCCTCCATTACGAAGAGGAAGCGAGAGTGGCGAGCACTCCCATTTTGTATCGCCCCGGCTGCCTTAAGGCATAAGATCTCCCACATCATAATGCTTCACCTCGTCCACAAGCTCGGTCGATACTCCTTCACGACTCTTCTGCAGTGACATAAAATCCTTCTTCTCCTTATTCTCATACAAAACGCCGCAATAAATCTCTTTATCCATGTCTTCAACAAGCTTACGCGCTGCCCAAATATCACTGCGATCATAACCTTGTAATTCCTTGATGTCTCTCACTCTCTGCGCATACCACGCATCAGGAGTAGTTTTATTGTAGGTTGGACAAGCTTGCAAAACCTCCACATATGCGAAACCTTTGTGCTTTAAAGCTGCCTGAAAAATCGAAGTCATATGGTCCACGTCTCCCGAAAAAGAACGTGCCACAAACGAAGGCTCCAAACTCAAAACAAACTGCAGGGTGTTAATCGGGTCGATAACGACACCGTCTGGAGTGCCAGACATCTTGGCTCCACAGCGGGTAGTCGAAGAAGCCTGCCCAACAGTTAACCCATAATTCTCATTATTGTGATGAACAAATAACATCGGATAATCGTTGCGGACACCATGCACAAGGTGATTAACTCCCTCGCTAAAAGTCGCACCATCTCCGGCGAACGCGATAACTTTCATGCGTTGATTAGCCACGGCACACCCCGCCGCCACACTAATAGCTCGCCCATGCAATCCGTGGATAGTCGTAGCCGCAATCTTGTCAGAAGCATTCCCATTACATCCAATGTCAAAGCACATCATAAAATCACGTCGCCCATAATCCTCCAAGACCAAAGCCCGCGTCATCGCATTCAAAATCCCGTAATTGCCACAATTACTGCACCAAGTAATGACCTTATCAGTCTCGTACTTAAGGAAATCTTTGGATTTCGCTACTAAATTGTCTCTAGTTTTTTTGTCCATCTATAAATTCTTCTAAATCATTAATAAAAAATGACCGCCCGTCATACTTTAACAAACGATCCGCAAACTTTACGCCGAGAGCATTCTCAATTAGCACACCAAGCTGCCCCTGCATATTCCCCTCAATTAAACAAACATTGTCATTTTCAGAAAAGAATTTCTCACAGGCAGCCGTTTTCAGAGGCCAGAGATATGAATAGTGTAAGAAATTCACCTTTTTCCCACGCTCAGCATACTCCTCAATGACATCTAACATCACATTCTTGCTGCTCCCCCATCCAACAAAAGAAATATCCGCCCCAGAGAGGTCCCCATAGATCTCCGGTTCCGGCAAAGCCTCCTCAATCAGAGCCATCTTTCGCATCCTTTTCTCGGCCATTGCCTTGCTGGGCTCAGCGTCCTCGCAAAGAGAGCCATCCTCCGTGTGTTCATCGCTATTAGCATAGTAATAGGCGTCACTTGTGCCCGGATTCCAGCGCTTAGACAGGCCGCTTTCGGTAACACGGTAGCGATCAGCATTCTCCAAGTTCTCAAGCTCAGATTCCCCAACAAGACCCCTCTCAACAGGAATCTTCCCCTGCTCAAACATCGGGATAGTCCAATTCGTCTCGGCAATCCCTTTTTCAGTCAAAACAATAACAGGACTTTGAAATTTTTCAGCAATATTAAAAGCGTGCTGTATCAAATCAAAACAACTATCCGGATCACTACAACCGATAACACATCTAGGAAACTCTCCATGAGAAGAATAAATCGCCAAATTCAAGTCTCCTTGGCACGTCCAAGTTGGCATCCCCGTAGCTGGTCCAGGCCGCTGAGCAATGACTGTAACCAAAGGACACTCAATTATTCCCGCCAGAGAAACAGTCTCGGTCATAAGGTCATAGCCTCCTCCAGAGGTAGCGGTAAACGCGCGTGTTCCCATTAACATTGACCCCAAAGCCATATTTGCAACACTTATCTCGTCCTCAACTTGCTTTACCAGCATGTTGGTCTTATTAGCATAAACCGCCAAATGATTGAGAATACTACTCGCAGGACTCATCGGATAGGCATAATAAGCGCGGCATCCACCATGGATGGCACCTAGAGCAATAGCTTTATTCCCATCCATCATAATGGTCTCAGGGACAGACGAAGGGATTTCCAAATCCAAAACCTTATCTACTCCATCAAAACCTGCTTTCAAACACTTAAGGTCAATTTCCAAAAGCTTTGGCTTCGATTTGAACTTCTCCTCAACAGCAGCAGCGATATCCTTGTATTTTAAGCCAAGGGTCTTCCACAGCATCCCAATCAAAACCACATTCACCATAAGCACATTTCCCCCATTCTCTAGAGCGATAGTACGTGCTGGCTGATTAACAATTTTTGTTCCTCTCTCCTCAGCCTTTGTAAGAACATCTTTGACGCCAATAGCTCTTTCAGTCCCATGAACCAAAACGCCATCATCCTTCAAACAGTCAAAATAAGTCTGCAAACTTAATAGGTCCACACTCATCATTGCGTCAACCTTCTCGCGCAAAGACCAAATCGGCTTATCGCTAACATCAATATTAAAACAGGCGTGACCACCTTTAATCACAGAAGGATATTCCCGTTCTGCCACCACGTAGAAACCAAGAGCTTTCAGCGCTTTTATAATTATCTCGCCAGTACTCAAAATGCCGCCGCCACTGGCTCCTGCAATTTTTATCCCAAATCGTTTCATAATTTTTCAGAAATTTTCTCGGCCCACCTCTCGACAAATCCTTGTTCGATCAAAGGTAATGGATTTTTCGAAATCCGCAAGGGCATGTAAAGCATCTCAGCCTCTTTCTCTTTAAGAAAGTCCATCAAAATTTTGGCTGACTCAAGGTGATAATCCCGGTCATACTTTGGATCACCCAGGCCAATTACTGCACATCTGTGCCCTTTCAGGTCAGTTTCACGCAATTTCCACAAAAACCTCTCAAAATGCTTCTCCAATTCGCCTATTCCATAAGTTGGACAAGCCAAAATCAGAGCGTCATATTCTCCCACATCAGGGGGCTCAGTTTTGAGCGTATCAAAAATTTCAACATCATGCCCCTTATCTGTGAGTACCGCCTGCACTTCTTCACAAATAAGTCGTGTATTCCCGCCAACACTCCCATATACAATTTTCACTTTAGCCATGCGCAAAGGATAGTAAAAAGTGCGTAAAAAAGCCAGGGATGTGCTATTCCTCAAACTTATAGGCCAAAACAAACAGCAAATCCGACAAACGATTTAGATACTTAAGCATAGGCCCATAAAGACCACCACCCACCGCAGCCAGCTCTTCAAAACTAACAAGCCTCCTTTCAACCCGACGACAAACCGCGCGCGTGACCTGTAAACGAGCTGCTATTTCGCAGGTTCCCGGCCTAACGAATTTCTTTAAATCTTTTATCCCTTGCTGCCCCTCCAAAACTCTTCTTTCCAAAAAATCGCTGTCCTCATTGGAAATTGCGACTATCCCTTCAGGGCATTTCATCTCAAACCCAACCACAGACATCATTCGATAAATATCGTCTTGCACCCGATCTAAAATCACACGCTCATTCGCGTTTTCTCCGTAAGAACACCTCGTCCATCCGATAAAGCTCTGTAATTCATCTAACTCGCCAACCACCTCTATAAACGGCGATGATTTGGAGACTCTTTTCCCACCAAAAAGCCCCGTTTCCCCCTTATCGCCAGTTTTCGTAGTAATTTTCATGTCAGGATTATATAATGGGCCCATGCCAAAGCAAAGCGCAAAAACGGAAGAGGCCAAATTAGCCAAAGAAATAAAAGAACTCAGCAAAGAAGTACGGAAACTTAAGAACCTCGACTTCCTTCGTGTCCTCAAGAATCCCTGGAAATTTATGCTATTTTCCTTTTTGAAAGGGTTAATGGTGGGATTCGGATCTATCCTAGGGGCTTCAGTCCTAGTTGGGGGCTTTGTCTTTTTGATTGCGCAAGTCAGCTTTGTGCCTGTCCTCGGAGATTTTGTTGAAGATATTATCGCTCAAATCCAAATCGAAAAAGTTCAAGACGGTGATCAGCCCAGCATCTTTGACCAGTATGAAGAGACGAAGAATGGACTAGGGGAAGAAGAAGCCCCAGCTAACTAAATCTGAAATTCAATTCCTATAAATACATTGTAACCTCATCCCAATGCAAAACGATTCAAAAAGATTATTTTTCTGGTTTGTCGCAGCCCTTGTGGTAATCGGCGGCTTTCTAGCAATAATGTTTGCCAGCTCCAGCCCAAGCCTAAATGGTGATGGCACACTAGATCCTGTCGCGGAGGAAGAATGGTGGCGTGGAAACAAAGATTCAACCATCCATCTAGTCGAATATTCCGACTTTCAATGCCCAGCATGTGCCACTAGACAACCACTCATTGAAGATATAATCCAAGAATTTGGACAGCATATAAAATTGGTTTATCGCCACTTTCCACTAAACAGTATTCACGATAATGCCCAGGCTGCAGCGGAGGCTTCCGAAGCAGCAGGAAGGCAAGGTAAGTTTTGGGAAATGCACGATTTGCTCTTCCAAAACCAGGCGGAGTGGGAAAAGAAATCAAGCACAGAAGCTGTGGCAACATTTACCGGATATGCACTCGACCTGGGGCTAGACATAGACAAATTTATAGATGACGCAGAATCAGGCTCCGTATCAAAAGCAGTCAACGAAGACTATGATAGCGGTATTGACGCGGGGGTAAACTCCACCCCAAGCTTTTTCTTAAATGGAGAAAAGATTAATCCACGAAATCATGAAGAATTCCGCACCCTCATCAGGGAAGCCATCGAAGGCACTTCCTAAATGTCTCAATTGGTGGCTAATCATAATTAGCTTCCTTGGCTTTTTGGACACCAGTTATTTAACAATCTCGCACTACACAGGGGTTGACCTTAATTGCTCCATAACAAAGGGTTGCGACAGCGTAACCACCAGTGCCTACTCAGAAATATTTGGTGTTCCTCTGGCCCTCCTTGGGTTGCTCTATTATTTCACAGTCCTTTTTCTGTCCCTGCTTCACTACGACACCAAAAATCGCCAAGTCCTGAAATTAATACCACCACTTGTAACTCTCGGCTTTCTCTTTTCCCTGTGGCTGGTCTATCTCCAGATCTTCGTAATAGAAGCGATTTGCCAATACTGCATGCTCTCAGCGCTAACATCAACGATCCTCTTCATTCTTGGAATCTTTGTATTCAAACACAAAACCCACTAAGGGCTGGTGGTTCTAGTCGTCCTCTGATTTATCTTCATCGTCATCATGATCATCTCCTTTGTCATGTTCATGGTCACCATGATCCTCATGGTCATGCTTGTTTTCATCAGAATGATCATCTTTAGGTTTGCAGGAATCACAAGATCCACAGCTACAGTCTTCAGACTTCTCCTCAGGTTTCTCGTCGGACTTACATGATCCACATCCTTCACATCCCCAACCGATTTTAGGATACTTGTCATTCATACACATAAAGTATGTGCCAACTCGAACAATGTAATTCATGTATCTTACTACCCATTTTTCAGCCCAGCGAGGATATTTGCCGGTAAAGAGGGTTCCAAATAATCCAAGGAAAATACAAACAGCAGCAATCAACTCAAGTACATACATTACGATGACATGAGGAATGAGCATCACATATTTAATTGGAATCAAAGTCAAAAGAGCCATTAATCTAGAGCTTTTTTCCTGGTGTTCAACTTCTAACTCAGCTGGATAGTCGCCACTTTTTCGTGTAAATGGAGGGTATTTTGAGCTCAAACAAAGATAATAAGCCATAACTTTCCACCCCCATCTCATAACACCAACAACAAACTCCTGCATTCCCTTAGGGTACTTCCCAGTAAAAAGAACGGCAAAAACACCAATTATCATCACAACAGACGCAGCTATTTGTAAAAGAAACAGGGCAATCACGTGAGGAATGAGCGCAAGACTCTTGATCCCAATGATCGTCAAAAAAGCCCAAAGACGAGAGTTTTGCTCCTCGTGCTTAAAGCTTACGCGGGTAGGAAAAGACATAGATTTGAGGGTTAAATAAAATTCCTCCCCATTATCAATAGAATTCCCAACTCCGTCAAGCTCTTGACTGCTTTGGGAAATAAAAAAGGAAGTACGCTAAAGCAATCAAAATAGGCACGATACTCAAAATCTGACCCATATCCAGGGGCAGATTTCCAGTGTGACCAGCAAAATCTTTCCAGTATTCAACAACAAAACGCCCAATAAAGTAAAGGAGCATATACAGGAATAAAAAGAAAAGAGGCGGTGCTTTCTTGTAGCGCCGATAAGTCAAAAACATTATCAAAAAGATCCCGAAGCTCATAAGCGCAGCATAAATCTGTACAGGATGGCGAGGGAAGTCTTCTCCCAGTCTTCTAAAAATAACACCCCAGGGGCCGCCCGTAGCATTACCAACCAACTCCGAGTTAAAATAATTACCCAAACGAATAAAGCCTGCAACAATCGGAAATCCCATGACCAATTTATCTGCGTATTTGGAGAATTTTACCTTGTGTACCCAAATCCAAATCAGATAAGCCACAAAAACTCCAATAGCTCCACCATGACTGGCAAGGCCACCATTCCATACTTTCAAAATTTCAAGCGGATGACTTAAAAAATAGCCAGCATTATAGAAAAACACATGCCCAAGACGCGCCCCAATAAGCATTCCAAAAAACAAGTAAATCGCAACGCTATCAAGCTTAGCAATTGGTAGCTTTTCCCTTTTATATACCGACGCAATATAAAGATAGGTCAAAATCAGGCCAATAGCATAAACCAGTCCATACCAATGGACGACGAGAGGGCCAACAGAAAAAGCGACTGGAGAAAAATTATTAACAAAAACCATGACGGGAGTATAGCAAGGCAAAAAACCTATGTCGATAATTTTTGATGAGCTATAATTCACCCCCTGACATCAAATCCCAGGATCGACGCCTGAGTCCTCGGAAAATAGATGCAAGCTGTTATCCCAATCTAAATCTCTATTTTAGAAAGCCTATCCCCCGCCTCTTGCAGTTCTTCCATAGTTGGCATAAGCGCAAATCGTACATATCCCTCCCCTGGATTTATTTTGGTTTTTCCCGCAAAGCTTTCAACAGCTCCGCCAACCGCCTGATCCATCATCCCTTCCACTACACCCAAAACCGGGTCGTCAGCTTGGGGCTTAGCAGTCCATTCGCATTCGTCACTGATCAGACTCCCCGGAGTTACGACTATCCCAATTTCTGGATCCAATAGTTTCTTTGCAAATTCGACATCACTTCCAGGCACTTTCTGCCAAATGTAGAATGTTGCCTCGGGACCCTTTACATCCAGGCCAATCGACCTCAAGGACTCTAGCAACATTTGCCCTTTTCTTTGATATAAATTTCGCATTTGCTCCGCGTGCCCATCGTCATTCAGCGCCAATATTGCAGCTTCTTGGATAATACTCGGAGTCCCCGAATCAACATTCGTTTTCAGAGCTTTATATATTTTGATAATCTCAGGATCACCAGCCACAAAGCCGGCTCGATACCCAGTCATGTTATTCCGATTAGATAAAGAATAAAACACGACTACACCCTCGCGCGCCACTTCCAAAATCGACATAGGCTTCTTCCCAAAATAAATATCAATATAACACCCCTCGTCAGCAGCTACGATGATCTCGTGTTTCTTTGCCCACTTGAGCAATCCAGCATAATATTTACGATCCGCCACCGCTCCGGTAGGAGAGTTCGGATAATTTATCCAGATTATTTTTGCGCGCTCACAAATCTCCTCAGGGATCGCCTCGTAATCTACCAGAAAACCATTTTCCTCAAGCAGAGGCACATAATAAGGATCGCCCTCAGCAAAAATAGTCCCAGTTTTGTATGGTGGATAACCGGGTGAAGGACAAATAACCACGTCTCCGGGATTGATGAATGCCTCCGGAAAGTTAAAGATAGCCTCCTTACTACCAACATTCGAGCAAATCTCGGTTTCAGGATCCAGAGTTACATCAAAACGCCGCTTCATATAATCCGCAGCTGCCTGCCGCAAATCGCCGCTTCCAACATAGCTAGGGTATCCACTCGATGCGTGTTTGCGCCCCGCCGCCTCAAGCCCCTCAATCACAAAGCCCGGCGTCGGCTCGCTCGGATCCCCCACTCCAAAATCAATGGCCTTCACGCCAGATGCGCGCAAAGCTGCCACTTTTTTGTTAATCTCAGCAAAGGCATACTTAGGTATTTTGCTTAGTCTTTCCGACGGTTCAATCATATCTCCACAGTTTTATATAAATCCTCTACCGTTTCAGCTCTCCTAATCTGCCTTATCTCACCATTCTCTGCAATTAAATATTCTGCGTGTCGAGGTTTACCATTGTAGTTATGCCCCATAGCAAAGGCGTGTCCGCCACAATTGTGAATCACCACGGTATCTCCGCGTTTAACCCGAGGTAGTTCACGATCTCTAGCAAACTGATCATTATTTTCGCAGATAGAGCCAACAACGGAAACGGTTTCAAACTTTTCCCCGGGGATTTTTGTCATGACAGAAATGTGATGATACGCTCCATAAATCGCTGGTCTTGGCATGTCATTGGCGCTCGCATCAATCCCCACAAATTTTTTATAGCCATCTTTGATCACAACCACGCGTCCAACTAGCCAACCAGCGTCAGCAGCGATAATTCGCCCAGGCTCAGCCATCAATCGGGGCTCTTTTAGCCTATGTTTTTTGCATTGTTCCTCAAAAACACGCTTCACGCCCTCAGCAATCACATCCAAATCCAAAGATTTTTCCTCAGGTTTATAAGGAACCCCAAATCCCCCACCGATATTCATAAAATCAATCTCAATCCCAGACTTTTCTTTAATTTCAGCAACTATTCCAAACAGTTTTTCGACCACCGCCGGAAAATATTCTTCCTCAGAAACATTGCTGCCAGTCATCATATGAATCCCAAATTTTTTCACGCCCATGTCTCGAGCTTTTTCGTACGCCTCTGCAGCTTTTTCAAAAGGCACACCATATTTTGCATCTGGCCCAGCAACCAGCAAGCTCTCCATCCCACCAGCGGTCATTCCGGGATTTATACGGAATGAAAGCGTTTCGGGAACAGCACCTAACAAATCTAATTGAGAGACATCATCCAAATTGAGAATGAATCCGGCGCAGATAACATCGCCCAACTCCTCTCCACCAAGATAATTTCCGGTATGCATGCCCGTTGCACCAATCTTGTTACAAATCCAGACCTCAGAGGCACTCGAAGCATCAAACCCAAATCCTTCATCAGCAATAATGCGCAAAATTTGAGGATTAGGATTAGCCTTCACAGCAAACAAAGGCCAAAAATCATCAAAATGTTTGTCAAAAGCACTCTTAAACCTTCGACAATTCTCACGCAATCGTTTTTCTTCATACAGAAAGAATGGAGTCTCGTAAGCCGAAACAGCCTTTTCAACACTCGTCCTTGGACAATAAGTTACGTCTTTGTTCATAGTTTGTAGTGTTCCATCATCTCATCAAGAATCATGATCGCCTTTTCACTAGGCTCTACCATCGGCAAGCGGTAAGCGAGCTGACACAGCCCCATTTTCGCAACACAATATTTAACGGGGATCGGATTCGTCTCACAGAAAAGCTCGTTGAACATGCGACCATATTCCTCTCCAAGTTTCCCAGCTTCCTCCCAGTTGCCATCAAGTGCATACTCAACCATTTCGCTGATCTTATCTGGCACCACATTTGAGGAAACAGATACAACGCCGTGACCACCAGCTCGGATCAAATCCAGTGTCAAAGAGTCATCTCCAGATAAAACGGTAAAGTCATCTGGGCGACGAGCAATAACCTCTTTCATTTGATCAATATCTCCACTAGCTTCTTTCACTCCCACGATCATGTGATGTTCAGCAATATCCATCAAAGTGTCAGTATCTATATTCTGCCCAGTCCGGCCCTTGATGTTGTAAACGATAACCGGCAAACCGACACTCGCAATAGCTTTGTAATGCCTGCGTAGACCTTCGGGGGTAGGTTTGTTGTAATAGGGGCTAACGACTAGGCAGCAATCAGCGCCAGCCGCTTTAGCATTTTCGGTGTATTTGATAGCGTCCATCGTGTTGTTAGAACCGGTGCCAGCCATAACTCTCGCACTTTTATCAAGTTCCTCGTTACATTTTTTCACTTCTTCTACGACAACCTCAAAAATCCGATTGTCCTCTTCTGCGGTTGTTGTTGGAGATTCCCCTGTTGTTCCAACTGGCACAACACCAGTTACTCCGTTGTCTACTTGCCTTCGCACCAGATTTCTTAAGGCCATCTCGTCTACAGAGCCGTCTTCTTTGAACGGCGTAATAATCGCCGTCCACGTTCCTGCATATTTTTGTCTAGTCATGTTTATAAGTTTAAAAAATCTTCCATTCCAAAAAATCCTTTCTTTCCATCTAGCCACTCAGCCGCCTTTACCGCTCCAAGCGCATATCCATCACGACATCGTGCCTCATGAGTAATCGTTATTTTATCTGCAGCGCTGTCAAAACCAATTGTGTGAGAAAAATTCACTGGGCCACCTCTCACAGAGGAAAAGTGGATCTCCCCGTGTTCACGACGACGATTGAGTCTTTCATCGATCACCTCAGATTTTCTTTCCAATCGATCCACCAAGATTTTAGATAGTGTTTTAGCAGTGCCTGAAGGTGAGTCCGCTTTGTTGTGATGATGAATTTCATGCCCCCAGACATCATATTCATCAAATCCATTCATCAATCGTGCGGCCTCATCAATTATGCGAAAATACAAGTTCACTCCAATTGAAAAATTAGAAGACCACAGGAAGCCGATCCCTTTCGCAGCAGCCCTGACTTCATCCAAATTATCGTACCAGCCAGTTGTGCCAACCACTACATTCACCGCGGCCTCTTTGCATGCCTTCACATTTTCCAAAACCCCCTCTGCCAAGGAAAAATCAATGGCCACATCTGCATCAGCAAGTGAGCCATCGTCGCCTGACTCCGGGTCTCGCACAGCCACAATCTCATGCCCGCGTTCCTCGGCAATTCGCCTTACAACCTTCCCCATTCCCCCATATCCAAATAATGCTATTTTCATGATTTTTTGACGTTAATAGATACTCCTTCAGACCTTGTAGCTTTAGTCTTGCCGTCGATCCCTCGAGCCTCACGGCCTTCCACAAAAAGCCCGGCGATTTGCACGGCATTAAGAGCCGCACCTTTGAGCAGCTGATCCCCACTTATAAAGAATTCCAATCCATGTTCTCCAAATACTAAATTCTGACGAATACGTCCCACCTCAATATCAAACTTTCCAGTCGCATTCATTGGCATTGGATAAAGCGCAGAGCTAGGCAGGTCAACGAGTTCCACGCCTGGAGCGTTAGCCAAAACTTCAGCTGCACGCTCAGGTGAGACAGGTCTCATAGTCTCAATAACAATGGACTCACTGTGTGCTCTCAAGGTTGGGATTCGCACAGCTGTACAAGAAAGCGCCAACTCAGGCTCATTAAAAATCTTCCTGGTTTCCCAAGTCACTTTCATCTCTTCGCGCGTATATCCATTCTCCTCAAAGCTATCGATATGAGGAATGATGTTGAATGCAATTTGATGAGCAAACGCATCAGGTGTAACGTCGCAATCCGCGACTTTTGAGAAATCGCCATCGCACTTTTCAAGGACTTCGCCAGTCTGATCAATGAGCTCCTGCATGCCTTTCGCTCCAGCACCAGAGGTAGCTTGATAAGTCGAAACGATTACACGTTTCAAGCCAAACTCCTGATGAAGAGGCCAAAGGGCCATCGCCGCAATCGCAGTAGTACAATTTGGATTAGCGATAACACCGCTATGTTTATTCGCGGCTTCTGAGTTAATCTCCGGGATTACAAGAGGGACATTTGCCTCGCGCCTAAAAGCCGAGGAATTATCTATCATCAGACAGTCAGCGGCCACAACACGCTCACGCCAATCTCGGCTAATCCCACTTCCAGCGGAGAAAAGGGCGATATCGCTTTCCGCAAAAACTTCGTCGGTAGCCAATTCACAAGTTGTTTCTCCAAAGGGCGTTTTAATCACACGACCCTGCGATCTTTCAGACGTGATTAGTCGCAAACGATCAACCGGGAATCTCAATTCATCCAGGCACTTAATCATTTCCTGTCCTACGGCACCAGTGGCGCCAACAATTGCTATATTCATAATTTTGGGGTTAAAGAATCTGCTATTTTCCGCCCTGAGGGACGAGGGCTTTGCCCAGTCGAACGTTCCCTAAAGAACGTATTAAAAACTTTTTTCACAACATCTTGAGCTGCCTTTTCAGCTACAAGGAAAGTGATATTTCTCTTGGATGCACCTTGTGAAACCATACTAACATTGTGATCAGAAAGTGACGAGAACAAACGCCCGAGGACTCCCGTGTTTGAGCGAATTCCACCTCCAACCAGGCATACAATTGCCATGCCTGATTGCACTTCGACGGTAGCAAATTCCTCAAGGTCTGACACAACAGCGCTCGCTGAGCCATTGTCTACGGTCAATGACACGCTCACTTCAGAAGTTGAAACCACGTCTACCGCAATCTCATGTCGTGCAAATACTTCAAACAATCGAGCCAAAAACCCCTTTGCTTCAAGCATACCCGCAGAGCAAACGCTGATAATACTCACACCTTTTCGGTAGGTCGCTGATTTAAGGGAGTCTTCCTCGTCGTTCGTTATCAAAGTGCCAGTCGCTTCAGGATTGAAAGTGTTAAGAATTCTGACAGGAATGTTGTTCTCAATCGCCGGTTTGATAGTCTTAGGATGAAGAACTTTCGCACCAAAATATGCAAGCTCGCCAGCTTCACTAAACGAAAGTTGCGGTAGGACGTGAGCCTCTGGCACTAGACGAGGGTCAGCATTGTAGATGCCATCAACATCTGTCCAAACTTGGAGCTCGCGTGCATTTAGTGCTGATGCCAAAATCGCGCCAGTGTAATCACTGCCTCCACGACCGAGAGTTATATAGTGACCATTTTCGGCCTGTGCGACAAAGCCGGTTACTATAGGCGTAACCCCCTCCTTTATCATAGGCTCCAACTTCTCGCGAATAGCATTGTTAGTTTTTTCGAAATCGACGTTTCCTTCGCCAAAATTGTTGTCAGCAAATACAAGGTTGTAGGCGTCTACGGCTTCTGATTTAATGCCACGTTTTTGAAGAAGCGCTGCCAAAATGCTGCTACTAATGCGCTCACCAAAGGTCAAAACTCTATCGCGAGCGCTGTCTGAAAGCTCCAAGATTAGGCCAACGCCCTGCACCACTTTCCTGAGATTGTCGAAAAGAGGTCGTAAATCAAGCTCATTCAGGTCTAGTTCTTTGGTGATTTTCTCGTGATTTTGGGTCAATTCCTCAAAGATCGATTTCCAATCTCCACCGGAAAGAGCTGTCTCTGCTAACTCAATTAGGCGATCTGTAGTACCAGAGGTCGCTGAAACAACCACGGCACAAGGTCTAGCATTTGAAACGATGTCAGCTACTTGTGCGATACTTTGTGAGCCCCCCATTGATGTGCCCCCGAATTTTGCAACTACCATATTTATAAATTACTAAATAAAAAATCCGCCTTCTTTGGCGGATAAAGTTCTTAGAGATTACAAAGAAAAAAGAACTTAACTCCGCCAGGAGCAAGGTTTCTTTATCTTCTTAGTTATTCTTGAGAAATCCATATAAATCAATTACAGAAGCCATCCTAACAGCTCAAATCCCCCTGTGTCAAGCCAAAAGCGCAGGCGGCGCCCTCGGCACCTGCAGCCTCGACGGCGCCCCCTGCCCCGTGGCCGGGGTGTGCCCCGGCGCGTCTTTCCAATACACAAAAAAGAGCCGCCCATTCGAGCGGCTCTTTCTCTATCGAATCTAATGTAATCAGATTCTCTTAAAAGGAATCTAACTATTGGTTTACAACGTCAGAAATTACATCAGGTCCTACATTATCCAATTCAGTTAAGAATTGATCAGCAAGTGTAGTAACCTTGAATCCTTGAGCACGATTGAATTCGCCCTCTGGATCCCAGCTTCCATCACCTTGACCTGTCATCAAGCCAATTTTGTACGCAGCATCAATTTCGTCAGCATGCGGATGATCACAACTTACATCAGGAGTAACATTATCGAGAACACATGGACCAAAATCTACGTCATCAAAATCAGGATGTGTAGCCTCCATATTCCTTATAGTAAGGTATGCAATGTCATCACGAGTTGCAGTAGCATAGTAGTCAAAATCATCTACTTCATCTTCAGGAATAGTACCATTGCCAACTAAAGATCCCATATGTCCTTCAGCCCATTCAGGTATTCCAACAGTGCCAGGGAATGCTCCCGCATCTTCTTCGCCGTCATTGGTCATTCTGTTAAGAATAGTACCAACTTCTACAAGCATGAATGGTGCGCTAGGAGCGAGATTACCATCACCAGTTCCTGTAACTAGAGCGGGCCTATCTTCGAGTACAGCTGTAGCTGCATAGGCAGGTTCTTCATACCACGTTCCTTCAATTTCCTCGATATCTCCCAAGTCTGGAACAAGCCCATCTTCTTTAAGATGTTCAAGTTCCTCCGGGTCTTCAAGAATCCCTTCAAATGCAGTAAAGAATTCTCCAGTTTCTTCTTTCAGTTCCTCTTCCTTCCCTTCCAATGGAACAATGTCACCATCTGCATCAGTCTCAGTTAGAGAGTTTACAACATTCTCAAACTTACGAACCTCAGCCTTAATGTTGGTAGTCGCTTCTGTAGAAACGAGCTCTGTTAAAGCAGTTTCTAGAACGTCGTCAGCTTCAGGAACGTCTGCAAGAGTCTCAGGAGGTAATGCAGCAAGGATTGGATTCACTGCAGTTAGAATTTCTTCGTGATTTTGCTCGACTTTTTGAATGTGTTCTTCTGGATAGTATTGAACACGCTCACTCATTTTATCACCAATGGCTTTGTTTAGAGACGCTGATACTCTGTCCCCTAATGCTGTCTCAAAAGTCTGTACAGCAGTAGCAAGAGCGTCATTCACAGCAGCAAGGACAGCATTTTCGATCATACGATCCGCTACGTCCATGAATTTAGCAATTTGTGTCTCCATGATAACATCAAGACTCTCTTGGAATTGAGCCAATTTCTCAGCGATCATGGCTTCTAATTGTGCTTCAAAATCATCAGTTTCACCATAAAGACTAAACTGCTGATTTCTCCAGTCATCATCGTAACCAAGCTGACGTGCTAAGAAGTCATCTTCATTACAGAACATTGAGTCATCATCGTGCTCTCCAAAATTGTCTTTCTCGAATTTACACAGATCCTTTTTAGCTCTTCGACATTCCATTTTAGCCGCTTCCGGATCCAGAGTTTCTGCAACAAGTAATACTGAGTCAACATTGCCAAGCAATTCCTCAGCAAGTTTCACGTTTTTTGTTGTCTTCTCTGGAGCATCTGGAATATATCCGTCACTTTCAAGCCAGTAACCAATTTCTCCCGCAGAATCTTCAAGGAATCCACAAGCACTCATTTGGTCTCTGTGTTCATAACACCCTCTGCCAATGTCCCCCATAGCCATCCAAAGTGGTTCTAGTGGACCAGGGCCATATGAGCCAGGACCACTATTCATCATGTCTTCTAGTACGCTAGAAGGATCTTCGATCAAAAAATCAATTTTTTCTCGTAGATCAGTTGCGTCGTCAGATTCACACAGGCCGTAAGCCTCTGATTGAAGTTTTTCTAATTCTTGAAGAATCCAAACACTTTCTCTACACATATGGAGTGCTTCAAATATCTGTCTTGTGTCGTCTGGACCAAGGTCAGCAAAGGCTGCAGGACCTACGTCAACTAGGGATTGAGCATTTTCAACACCTTTACAATAAGTGTATCCAGTTTGAATATTTACGTCGTCGATTTCCCATTGAAGTTCATCTAGCATGTTTTCAGCATGAGAACCATAGTTGGCTTCCGTGTCATACTTCTTGTTTTTTAGACTCTCAAAGAAATCGTCGGTTTCACTACCAATACCGGTTTTACACTCAAGTGATCCACGACCGATAGTTGCACAATAGTCCATCTCTTCACCACCTTCTGTTTTGGCATTGTGGAAATCTTGCCAGTTTGGTTGCTTAGTTTTAGGTTGGTCTCCAAAGAGAGATTGTGAGCCTATTGGCATAGGCATAAAAAAGAAGTCATCTTTAGGGAAACAATCACCTTTGCCCTCAGAAGTATATGCATATGGGTCCCACTTGTTTCCACTATCAATACATCCGTCTTCCCAATTCCATCCATCGTGGTGATTACCATAACAGTATGGGTCTGCATTTAATTCGCGAGTGGTGGAACAGTGTGATTGGAAAGTTGCGAAATCATCAAAGGTATAGTCCACAGGGCCATGTGTTGAAACACATTCTCCTTTCCAATCATCCCAGAACATATCGTGTCCACAGAAAGGAACACAAGCTCCTTGACCATAAGGTCCTGCCCAAGGATCCCATGATTCATTATTCCCACACTGGATGTTGGTCCATTGGTCGTTGTAGCTATCATCATAATAATCATGATGGTCATCATCATGGTGATCATCATCATGGTGATCATCATAATGATCATCATCATCATGATAGTAATTTGGCTTACATTGACTCATTCCTGGGTCCCAGGTTTCATTGTAGCCACAGCTATCAACGGTTTCGGCAGTAGTATTACATGAGCCATCACCCCATTGGAATTGACCATAAGGACAGTCAGTAGTAGTCGTTGTTGTAGTATTGTTGAAATGTTCGTCACCATAACATTTGTAAATATTAGAACCAGTTTCTTGATAGTCCCATCCACAACCAGAGGCAGCTTCACAAGCTATGTCATCAGTATAACTTCCACAGCCCATGCCTGTAGTTGTCATTGGAGGACAAGGAGGAGTCCCTGTTCCTGCTGGATATGTTGATTCATCCCAACATACTCCTGCTGGATAAGAGGCACTAGAAGTTGCTGGAGCAGTAGCAGAACAACTACCGTCAGGTAAAACATAAGGGGTGGCACTAGGACAAGTAGCTGCTGGAGTTGTAGTGGTGCCATTTGTCGGTGCAGCACAACCATTTGTTGCACTCCAAACATTTGGACTTACACAGTTTTGCTCTGCAGTACATGCTTGACCTGCTGGAATTGTTGATCCATTTGGACAAGTGATATCAGCAACGGGGAAATTACATACACCAGCCCCGCTAGATCCGTCCCAAGCTCCACCATCATTGTCACAGGCCAGCTTCGCAGTGTCGGCAGCGTCACACTCTGGTCCAGTTACACTACGTCCAGCCAAGTTGTTACAATTCATGGGCTGATTTGGATCGTGAACAAAATTCGGATCTTCAGCAACACAAGAGTCTGATCCTGGATCGTACATTAGACCCTGGTCTGGACATGTAGCAGGATCCACAGCAATCAAACGCGTTTGCAACTCATTGCTGTCTAGCTGGCCGCCTACCGCAACAGCAAAAACGAGCGCCGCCGCAAGTACGCCACCAACTAATTGATTATTGTTGTTTCTTTTTGACATTTTTATTTTTGTTTTAAAGGATAAAAAGAAAACTCATATATATAAAAAGATATTTATTTTAAGACATAGTTATTGGGTTAATTTTTAAGTGCACAAATATATTGTACAACAATATTGACACAAAGTCAACACCCAGCATAGCTTAAACTAGGGGTTTTTGTAGCTTCCCAAAATCAGTTTCTCAGTCTCTTCCCAGCCAATACAGCTATCAGTCACAGACACTCCATATTCGAGATCACCCCATCCCCCGCCTATTTTTTGACTACCTTCCTCCAGGTTGCTTTCGACCATTATTCCTGCGATATTTTCGCTGCCAGAAGCAATTTGTTCCCACAGAGAATCCCACACTTTGCGTTGATTTCGGTAGTCTTTTTCACTGTTTGCGTGGCTGCAGTCTACAAACAAACGCGGATTCACACCTGATTCTTCGCAAAACTGAGCAGCTTTTGCCACTTCCTTGGGAGAATAATTTGGCCCATTTTTTCCACCTCTCAAAATCAAGTGCCCATGAGGATTGCCCTTTGTAGAGACGACAGAAACTCGGCCTTCATCATCCATTCCCAGAAAACTATGCTTTGCCTTCGCGGAAACAATGGCATTTACAGCAATATCCAAATTCCCCTCAGTCCCATTCTTAAATCCAACAGGCATCGATAATCCACTAGAAAGCTCTCTATGCACCTGCGATTCAGCGGTTCTCGCTCCAATAGCACTCCAACAAATCAAGTCAGCATAGTACTGGATTATAATCGGCCCTAAAACCTCGGTGGCTGTAGGAAGCCCCATATCGTTGATTTTTACTAGGAGCTCACGCGCCATCGTGACCCCTTCTTTTAAAGAATAACTATCATCTAGGTGCGGATCATATACAAACCCTTTCCAGCCCACCGTAGTCCGCGGTTTTTCAAAATAGACACGCATCACAAGATGCATCTTGTCTTCCACTTTTTTGCTAAGCTCAGCCAGTTTGCCCGCATATTCAAT
>CAZCLD010000018.1:0-21928 GCA_964499425.1 uncultured Candidatus Peribacteria bacterium
AGAAAGAGATGTCATCAAGATCCAAGCCTACAACCTACTTAGTAGATATGAGGCATTGATTATCAACCTACTCTCCGGTGAAGAATATATTGATTTTGACTTTGGTGATTAGGCCGTGATCTAAAACCAAAGAATTGGTATAGTGTCATAAATGAAAAAAGAAAAAATAAGAGCAATTCTAGTCGATGTCATTGACAGAGATACTTCCAAAGAAGAGGCAGAAAACCGCTTAAGGGAGCTGGAAAGCCTGGTTAATACTTATGGGGGGATTGTTGTTGTTAAAACTATCCAGAAAAAGAGTAAGCCTGACTACGAAACTTTTATAGGAAAAGGAAAAGTAAAGGAAATAATAAGGGAGGGGTACGAGAAAAAAGCTCAGGTGGTGATCATAAATAACATTCTTAAACCTCGACAGATATATACTCTCAATGAATCCTTCAGAGATAGTAAGATGAAAGCTTGGGATCGAATTGATTTGATCCTAAAAATATTCTCAAAACATGCTTCTAGCTCACATGCAAAACTCCAAATTGAACTGGCTAGTATCAGACATATGGGCCCACGCATATTCGGGATGGGTATAGAACTATCGAGACAAGCAGGTGCAATGGGAGTAAGAGCAGGTGCTGGTGAAGCAAATATTGAGATGATGAAACGGCATCTGCAACGACAGGAGCTAAACATTCTTAAGAAGCTTAAGCACTATGAGTTGATCGACGAGGGACACAGAAAGCGCCGAAGACGTAAGAATTTTAGATCAGTTGCCCTGGTGGGATATACCAATGCCGGCAAGAGCTCACTCCTAAACGCGCTTACTGGAAAAGGAACATATGTTGCCGACCAGCTTTTTGCAACTTTGGATACCAGAATTGGCAAAGTTTACGACAAGAATAGTTCAGAATATGGCTCGGAAATCCTAATGTCAGACACAATAGGATTCATACAGGATCTACCACCAACCTTAATCCAAGCATTCAAATCCACTCTTGCTGAGACAGTAGCAGCAGATTTAATTCTTCATATAATCGATATAAATGATCCACAGATCCATCAGAAAGTTGCGGTTGTCGAAGAAATTCTCAAACACCTTGGTGCAGAGGGAAAACCAAAAATTTATGCCTTCAACAAGGTAGATCTGATTGCACCTAGATCAATGTTTGATCCAAAAGTTGCACAATTAAAGAAGAAAACTTTATTAAGAGCCTCAGAAGGCACGGCAGAATTGCTCGGCTGGTCTAACAAAAGGCCTTTAGAAGCCAAGAAAAGAATGGAAGAATTAAAAGAAAAGTATAAGGAGTTCAATCCAATATTCTTTTCTGCACAGGAAAAACTCAATCTACAAAGCGTAGTAGGGGAAATAGTATCAGCACTTGCCTAAATTAGAACTCCACATCCGTCAGCTCATTCCCACACCACTCCAAAAACCTCCTAAAACCATCCAGACTCACCTCGAGTGTCGCAGTATTCACATTTGGATGATAGTGAAGCTTGTCGTACTTGAGCAAATCCTTGTCCATGACAACGACCACCTCATGTTCGGTATCATTAATCAATCCAAAAGGAGAAACGGACCCTTTCTCTAAACCCAAAAATCGCATCAACCTTTCCTCAGAAGCGAAGCTGAGTTTTGACTCGCCCAATTTTTCTTTCAAATCCTTCAAATCAACCTTTTTTGAACTTTCTATAATTACCAAATAGTGCGTATCTCCCTTCTTATTCCTCAGGAAAAGGTTCTTGCTGTGCCCGCCTTCTACATCCTTGTAGTACTGATCGGCTTCTTCACAGGTGAACACCGCAGGATGCTCCCGCTTCAAATAATCGACACCAATCTCATCTAATACCTTGTAAATATCTTTCATAATTTCTCTTTAATGCTACCATTAGGAAGTAATCTAACAAAACAATTATGCCCAGAATAAACCAACAGAACATTTATTTTTTCGAAGTAGAAAAAAGTGATGCCAAGTTAGTTAAGAAAAGGTTCCCAAAGGCAAAGATCTTTGAAGAACCATTCTCATCAAAAAATGTAAAAAAATGTAAAAACGCTGAAATTTTGTGCGCTATGATAGACTCAGATTTTTCGGGTAAAAATCTGGAAAAATGCCCGAACCTAAAAATGATTGCAACTCGTACAGTCGGTTATAACCATATAGATCTGAAATGGGCGGCAGAACATAAGATCCCAGTTTGCAATGTCCCAGACTATGGATCACATGTGATCGCAGAACACGTATTCGCACTCCTACTCGCGTCCGTAAGGAATGTCTTAGAAGGTGAAGAAAGAACCGAAAAACGAGTCTTTTCGTGGAAAGGTCTTCGCGGAATGGCGCTCCAAGGAAAAACACTTGGAGTTATTGGCACAGGAAAGATTGGAATGAATGTTTGCCGCATGGCTTCACAGGGGTTTCTAATGAATGTTATTGCTTACGATTTATATCCAAACAAAAAAATGGCACGCGAAAATAACTTTAAATATGTAAAATCTCTAAATGAAATATGGAAGAAATCCGATATAATTACACTTCACGTTCCAATGTTTCCGAAGACCAAACACATGATAAATGACAAAACAATTGCAAAAATGAAGGATGGAGTTGTACTAATAAATACCGCGAGAGGTGGACTTATCGATACAAAAGCTCTAATTCGAGCCATCAAAAAGGGGAAATTTACTGATGTAGCACTTGACGTAATTGAACACGAGACGAATATAAAAGAGAATAAAACACTCCTAAATCTACCAGGTGTTATCATTACGCCGCACATAGCATTTTATGCTGACGATTCTATGCTAAACATGTACAAGGAAGCCATAAAGTCTATTGAGCGCTTCATGAAAGGCAAAAAACTACTTCATCAAGTTTGCGGACACTAGAAAGTTATGCTATATGTGTCCCCCTAAATATAGACACATGGAAGGACAAAGTCATGGCACACAAAACGCTCTAATGGGATTTGCGTGCGCAGAACAAGTGCGGGCAGAAGAGGAGGATGCAAGAAATTTGCGAAGAACTGTACGCAGTGTTAGAAAAATGGTAGCTACGGGCACTACAACACCTATGGATTGGATGGGAGGAGGAATGGCACCAGAAAGAACCAAGCCAAAAGAAAAACCACTTCAGGACCCAATTCCCCCCGATATTCTAATTGAAATGACAAGAACTCCTGTTCAGTTAAAACTTTATTTTTAAAAACCTTCTGGTGGGCCTGGTTGGATTTGAACCAACGACCAATCGGTTATGCATCTCACTATCGCTTTCACGACCTCTTTCGAGTTTGTAAGCTGGACTATCCCTTCATCCTCAATGCTTTGAGGATGCCTACCGTCTAGTCTCTACACCTTCCAACGTCCTAGGACGGTGGCTTGGCTCGGGATTGGCATATCCATTGAAGAACTTAGCTTTCCCCGAATTTGATAGGTTATCACCTGAAAATTGCTTTTCAGGCAGCCCATTGAGTGGAAGCCTATCGCGCTAGCACGACTTAGCATCCAATCTTTAAGCCGACTGCTCTAACCCCTGAGCTACAGGCCCATTTTTAAAAGAACACGCCAGAGATTCTAATACAAAAATTCACCTATAGCAAAAAGTTCGTCACACAATAATTCTTCGACGTCGAAAGTCACCCCATTTTAGCCCCTGTCTAAGCCGCTTTGTCCTTAGCCTCTTCTTTTTTCTTCTCCACAGCAGGTGTGGCCACTTTCGCACCACCCTTTCCCTGCAATTCATTCAAAGCCCGCGCCACTCGAGATTTTTTTCTGGCAGCATTATTCGGATGAATAATATTTTTCTTACAGGCAGTATCAATAATTGAGAAAACTTTTGGCATAAATTTCACAGCTTCATCCAATTTCCCATCTTTGATCAATGTAAGTTCCTTCTTAACTAAAGTCTTAAGCTCACTCCTCACAGGAAAATTTCGCGCACGTCTCTTAAGATTCTGCTTCATTCTCTTTTTTGCTGACTTAATTACTGGCATTTTGGCTAGCTTTAAATAATAATATGCGCGGCAAAGTCTAAGCCAAGCCAAACCTTAAGTCAATGCAATTAGTCCTAGCATCTAAAAGCCCTCGTCGCAAAGAATTACTAGAGTCAATTGGACTCACATTTTTGACTCATCCCAGCGACTTTGAGGAAAAAGATACGCATCTTTCTCCGGAGGAGCTTGCCCTTCACAACGCCATTGGAAAAGCACAAAAGGTCGCTCCTCACTATCGAGATGCCCTGATAATTGGGGTGGATACTGTAGTTTATTTACAGGATCATTTTCTGGGAAAACCAAAAGACAAGGAGGACCATAAGCGAATACTTAGGCTCCTGAGCAGTACTACGCACAAAGTTAGCTCGGCAATTTGCATTATTAATACAAAAAATGGGAAGAATGTTTCGGCTGTGGAGACAACATTAGTGAGCATGGACCGTCTCGACGAAGAAGATATTAAAGAATATGTGAATTCCGGGGAGGGAGAGGACAAGGCTGCTGGCTACGCGATTCAAGGAATTGGTGCACTATACGTAAAAAAGATAGAGGGCGATTACTTCAACGTAGTCGGACTCCCAATTTTCTTGTTGAGGAAACTCTTAAAGGCTATGGGGATGAAAAAATGGAGACTTGACAAATTGAGAGAAAGTCAGTAGTGTCTGCTCTTATCGAAGGAAAACTAGAGGGCAGAAAAACCTCCCGAAAGGG
The DNA here is from genome assembly GCA_964499425.1 of uncultured Candidatus Peribacteria bacterium. Lineage (GTDB taxonomy): Bacteria > Patescibacteriota > Gracilibacteria > UBA1369 > LOWO2-01-FULL-3 > JAQBYK01. The sequence continues at coordinate 4,690 of CAZCLD010000018.1, forward strand.
AGGTTTTTCCTTACATAAAAAACCTAGCACTCAATTTCTCACCGTGGTTTTTCTTCATCAGCTAAAAATAACTCGCAAAAATCTTCATTTTTAGATATCATATAAACATGTGGAGAACTATAAAAGCACTATTCGCGGGATTGATTGCGGGGACAGCTCTTGGAGTACTTTTTTCACCGAAAAAGGGAAAAGAAATCCGCAAGAATATCAGCGATGAAATCGACAAAGGAGGTACAGGGCTTAAATCAATCAAAGACACTTTGTTCGGAGTGGGACATGAAATAAGTGAAACTGATACCTACAAGCAGGCATCCAGTGAAGCAAAAAAGGCAGGTAAAAAAGCCAAAAAAGCAATTAAGGCTAAAATCCCAGCAGAGCAAAGAAAACAGGCAAGTAAGGCCCTAAGGAAGGCTAAATCCACGGCTAAGAAGGCCACAAGAAGGGCAAAATCAGCCATCAACAAAGCCAAAAAGAAATTTTCTAAATAATGACTCCAACTGTCGGCATCATCGGAGGCAAAGGCCGGATGGGCCAGCTATTTGCAAACTTCTTCAAGGAGAGAGGAGTTAAAGTATTAATATCCGATCGCAAAACTAAGCTCAAAAACAAGGAACTAGCTCAAAAATCTGACATAACAATAGTTTCAGTTCCAATAGACAAAACAGAGAAGGTCATATTGGACGTGCTTCCTCATATAAAAGGCGCGATCATGGACTTCACTTCTGTGAAGGGGCCGGCAATTAAAGCAATGCTCAAAGGGAAGTGTGAAGTCCTAGGCATTCATCCAATGTTTGGTGATACCAATCCTATCCCCGGACAAACAATAATACTTTGCCCAACCAAAAAATCAGGGGATTTGTCCAAATGGATGGAAGACTTTCTGATCAAAAACAAAGTCAAAATCCATAGGATGAATGCAAAGGAGCACGACGAGCTGATGAACATAGCCCAAGGTCTTATCCACTTCGCAGATATAACTTTCGCAGACTCACTTCGTCGCAGCAAAATGCCAGTCAAGCAATTGCTGAAATACACGGGGAAGGCTTCAGAGCTTAAAGTTCAGCTGGCAGCGCGTCTGATAGCACAAGATCCGGAGCTCTATGGGAATATCCAAATACAGAATCCTCAAGCCCTAAAATCGCTGAGGGAATACAAAAAATCAGTCGACGAATTGATCAAAATAGTTGAGAAGAAAAATCTCAAGGGTTTCAGGGAGTACTTTCTCAAGAATAAAAAATTCCTAGGCAGCTATTGTAAAGAGGCTTACAAAGACAGTTCATATTTGATCGACAAATTATTGGAACTTCATAAAAAGGAGATCAAAAAAACTCAAGAAAAGCCATGTAAGGATCACATCGCAGTGCTTGGGCCAGCTAACACTTTTTCCGATCTGGCAGCTACTCGCTATCTGCAAAGGCGCAATCTCAAAAAGTACTACACCAAAGACATCGACGAAGTTTTCGAGTTAGTCTCTAGTGGGAAAGTCAGTGAGGGGATAGTCCCAATTGAAAACAAGTTGCACGGTACTGTCCGTGAAACCCTCGATGGATTATTTTATAAGAATGTGCATATCGCTCAAGAGATAAACATTGAAGTACACCATTGTCTGATCTGCCTCAACCACGCAAAAAAATCTGACATAAAGCGCATACGTTCTCACTCGCAAGCCCTTCACCAGTGTCGCAAGTACCTTGGAAAAAAATACTCCAAAGCTACGAAGCAGGGCTATTCATCAACGGCTTACGCTATTGAAAAAGTGCTTACACAAAATGACAAGCATACTGCAGTAGTTGCACCAGAAATTGCAGCTTGCGATCCCAATCTGAAAATAGTGGATAAGAATATTGAGGACGAAAAAGATAACAGCACAACTTTTGTTGTGATACGTAAGGGCAAAACTCAAAATAGTGGTCCAAAGACATCAATAGCCTTCCATTTCAGTGCAGATGCCCCTGGAAGCCTCTTTTCAGTATTCCAGGATTTCAAAAACGCCAAAATCAACATGACTAAGATAGAATCTCGTCCAACCAAAGCCCGATTCGGTGATTACATCTTCTTTCTCGACTTTGAGGGAGGCCTAAACGAACCAAAGGTAAAGAAATTGTTGAAGGGCGTAGAGCGAAAAGTAGCCAAACTAAAAATCTTAGGCAGCTACTGAGAATTGACAAATCCCTTCTTCATACCTAGAATGCCTCCCTTTAAACAAAACTATGGGTTTAGGAGAAGGAACTGTTTCATTTGATGATCTCTTCACGGAAGAAGCTAATCCAGAGCTTCATGAATTCGCACAGTATATCGAATTGAATCCTGCGTTCCATCCAGAGCATTGGGGGGATCCACGACTTAGAGATCCTCGAGTAATTGCTGAATTCGAAAGAATTTTCTACAAAGACCCAGAAACTCAGGAAGCGCATAAAGACAGAGAAGTACAGAGGCGATTAGAGTTATTTCAAATAGCTGTTAGAAGTAAAATTGCACAATTACTAGGCAACGAAGTCTGGGCAGCTAAAGGAGGAAGTACAGAACAAGAATTCAGAGAGGCCCCCAGGACATTTTTGAAAACAGTGCAAGAAGTGCTCGTTCATCCAACAGAAAGAATGGTATTTGAGCGAGAGGACGCGGAAGCTGTAGAGGACACAATAATTGATCCAAGACGTATCTCCGATAAACTTTTAGAAAACCTCGGATTAGAAGAATTCATACCTGAAAAAGGCACTCGTCAGGAGGAAAAACTCAGGAGGAAAGCAGAGGCAATCCCAGAGATAAAGGCCATGCTCAAAAATCTGGAGCCAATACTTAGCCGAGGCGACAAGGAGGGTGAAGCCAATTACTTCCGTCTCATGCGAATTAAAGGAGGTAAATACGAAGGCCAACTGATGGGGACTCAAGAGGTTGCAGGCCAAAAGAGACTATTCCGTTGTCGCGACTTACAGGACGCATACCGCAGAATTAGACACATTGAGGATGGATACGAAGCAGAAGTAGCAAGACTGACTGAAATAATGACCACGCTAAAAGGTGTAAGAGACGATCTAGATGATTGGAATGAAATAAAGTACACAGGAGCACTTGAAGGCCTAAAAGCTAAGCTGGCAGAGTGTTTTAATGCTTTGAAATTTGCACGGGATAAGTCAAAACGCAAAATGAAGCAAAAAATATCAAGAGACCTAGAGCTAAAAGATTCCAGTGGCCCATACGCGGGCAGGCGACTCAATCCAGGAAAAATCCAGGCTTCAATTGTGAGTAGCATTGGTAGGGGAGTACTTGGGCAAAGATTTAGACGTATAACTGGGATTTCTCAAAAAATTGCTGAGGACAGAGTACGACTTGGTGAAATGATACAAGGACAGAGAGCTCCAATGTACAGATTCCTAATCCTCGTTGAAAAGCTCCATCAAGATCTCTTGATACTAAATCCAAGTGAACCATTGCAGAGAGGTGATAAAAAGAGAATTAAAAGAAATCTCAGGAAACTTCGAGAATACACCGGTGAGCTTAGGTTTCAGCCACACCTAAGCTTTGGTGAAAAATTCATCGAACAAATTGACGCGACAATAACGGCCTTGGAAGGGGATGATCACGACCTTGCAGCTAAGGAATTCCTCAAAATGTATCTAATTGCCAAAATAGAAAGGGCATACACTCAGATCAAGCAAACCCAAAGAAAACTATCTCTGGAGCCAGACACAATAGATCACAACGAATTAAAAGATGAGCTTCAGGCCTTTCACGTAGAAATGGAGAAACACATGGTTGCAGCGAAAATCAAGGTGGGGAAAAGTGATCCTATTGATTGCACTTACTACGATGCATATGTTTCAGTTTATTACCTATTTAATAGTTTAAAAAAACGACTAATCGAAATTGAACAATCTGGCAATGACCCTGATGTACGACAAGAAAAATTAGCAGAAATGAAAGCTAGAATAAGCGAATTCGATTTTGCGCTAGTAGTGCAAACCCTCGACAACCCTGCTCTGGAAAATCCATTTTTGCCCGACTATCCTAAGCCCTAAGGTCCTTCATCATCTGTACACGTTGATTGATCAAATCGTCAGTTCCAATATCCTTTCTATGAAAAACTGGCCCCTTCACCGATCCTACCGCACTTTGAGCTAAGGCCTCAGCTTTAGAAATAGTATCAGCAACTCCCACGAAGGCAACGGCTCTTGAACCACTCAAATAAAGTCCATCCTCACGATCATCCACAGATGCATAATATGCGTGCACGCCCTTAGGGATTTCTCCAACCTCAATCTGCTCACCCTTAACCGGATTATCTGGATATCCATCAGGAACAACATACTTGCAGACGGTGGCTTTGCTCTCAAACTCAAGGTCTAATTGATCGAGAGTGCCATTGATAGTAGCCTCGCACACATCTACAAAATCGGTTTTCAATAATGGCAGAACATTCATGGCTTCCGGGTCACCAAAGCGCGCATTGTACTCGATTAAGCGTACCCCATTCTTAGTAGCGATAAACCCTCCGTACATAATCCCCTTAAACAAAACTCCAGTTTCATCAAACAGTGCTTTAGCCACTTTTTTGGTAATTTCACTAGCCGCATCAATATCCGAATCTCCCAAAAATGGCAAAGAATGATCCGCATCAGAATAAGATCCCATTCCTCCAGTGTTAGGACCTTTGTCTCCCTCATACGCGCGCTTATGATCCTGAACCGCAGGCATGTCTGCGACATGCAAACCATCACAAAAACTCATTAGGCTAAATTCAGGACCAATCAATTTTTCTTCCACAACAACTCGGCCACCATCTCCTAAGCATTCTCGGGCATAAGCTAAACCTTCCTCACGGCCAGCCAAATGATCACCAGAAACTTTCACCCCCTTGCCCCCCTTCAACCCATCAGCCTTCACAACAAAATCATCGCCCAATTCATCAAAATATTCTTCCAGGCCTTCATCATCAAAAAAGACTTTGAATTGAGGATTACCCTCAATCCCATATTTCTCTAGCAAATCTCGCGTAAATGATTTCGAAGACTCAAGCCTGCCGACAGTCCGTAAAGGAGAAGCACTGTGAATTTCATTTTCAAGCAGCATATCTACCACGCCTGCCTCAATTGGCGCTTCCGGCCCAATTACCGCAAAATCCGGTTTACAATGAAGCGCAAATTCGCGGATCGCATCAAGATCACAGACATTGCCGACAACATACTGCGAAGCGAACTTGGCAATCCCCGGATTATTTGCAGAGCCCAAAACAAAAAGCTGAACATCATGTCTACTCTTATTCAATGTTTCAGCTATAACATGCTCACGAGCCCCGTTACCGATCATCAGGATTTTCTTCATCTATAGTAGGTTTAACTGACCCTCAGCCTCAAGTTCGCTACGAGCCCCATTCTGGCGCTCACAACTTCTGGACCTTGCCTGTTCTTTTAGGAGTTCATCATCAACATCTCCAGTGACAAATCTGCCATCAAAACAAGACATATCCATGTCCTTGATTTTTGGATTGCCTGAGACACAAGCCTCAAAAGCATCCTTCAATGTGCCATAAAACAACCTATCCGCTCCAATTAATTCACAAATCTTTTCAACACTATTATCAACCGCAATCAACTCACTCTTAGTGGCTATATCAATTCCATAAATATTCGGGCTGATTATTGGTGGCGCATAAGAAGCAAAATAAATCTTCTTTGCACCAGCATTGCGAACCATTTCGATAATTTGTCTGGAAGTATTTCCACGAACGATACTGTCATCTATAAGAAGGATCTTCTGGCCCTCCATTTCAAGTGGCATCGGATTTAACTTATAGCGAATAGATTTCTTGCGAATCCTTTGACCAGGCATAATAAAAGTGCGGCCAATATATCGATTTTTCACGAGCCCTTCACGATATTTGATATCGAGAACATCTGAAACCGCCATAGCAGCTGTTCGGGATGAGGACGGCACTGGCATTACAACGTCAATGTCCAACTTTGCCCTCTTAATCTGATTAGCCAACTTCTGCCCCATGCGAATACGCGACTTATAAACTGAAATTTCATTCAGAATAGAGTCAGGCCGCGCAAAGTAAATATACTCAAACAAACATGGTGCAAACTTCTTGGTAGTGACTCTCTTGCGATATACTTTCCGAGTTTGTTCATCAATGAATATTGCCTCACCAGGTTTCACATCACCTATTTTCTCAAACCCTAGAATGTCCAAAGTGACAGATTCAGAAGCAAAGATGTATTCAGTGTTAAGTCCATTTGTCCTCTTTCCAAATAGCAAAGGACGTATCCCATGAGGATCTCTAAAGGCAACCATGCCTTGCCTAGCTATGTACGCAATAGAGCTATAGGCTCCTTTGCATCTTTTGTGCACGCTTTCAACAGCTTTCCAAAGATGTTTGGGTTCAAGCTTATCAGCATTCTGCTTAGTCAGAGCTTTTGTAAAAACATTTAGGAGCACTTCACCATCACTGTCCGAATTGACTAATCTATGATCCTTCTCAAAAATCTCTCTCTTAAGCTCATGAGAATTAAATAGATTTCCATTATGAGTAATGGCTACCCCAAAAGGTGCCGGCCCGATAAATGGCTGGATCTCAGCAATTGAGCCAGTGCCGATTGTTGCATATCTTGTGAATCCAATTCCAACATAACCATGCATGTGTTTCATATGGCGAGTACGAAAAACCTCTTTTACAAGACCATTATCCTTTCTCACATGAAACTTTCTATCAAACGTGACCATCCCCGCGGCATCCTGTCCGCGATGCTGCAATGTTACAAGTCCATCGTAGATATCTTGAGCGACATAATCGTGACCGTAAATTCCAACAATTCCGCACATATTATTTAAAGTTATGAATTCGCTTCGCAGCTGTAACTGTATTCTCCATCAAACAGGCAACAGTCATCGGACCTACCCCTCCGGGAACAGGTGTTATATAGGCCGCTTTCTTCGAAACAGCCTTAAAATCTACGTCTCCACACAGTTTCCCACCTTTAAGTCTATTTACCCCAATATCAATCACGGTAGCCCCTTTCTTGATCATTTTCTCAGTGATTAGCTTTTCCTTTCCAACAGCAACACAAAGAATATCTGCTCTCAGAGTGTGTTCGGCCAAATCCTTGGTATAAACATGGCAAGTAGTTACCGTGGCATTTCGATTTAGGAACATTAGAGAAAGTGGTTTCCCAACAATATTACTATGCCCAACAACAACAACTTCTTTTCCCTTAAGCTTAACATCATAGTGCTCAAGGAGACGGATAACGCCTTGAGGAGTACAAGGAGAAAGGTGCTCAAAATCGGCACTAACAAACATCTTTCCCAAATTGTAGGCAGTGAAACCATCCACATCCTTCATAGGATTAATCGCTCGTATAACATTTGGAGTATAAACATGTTTAGGGAGTGGCAACTGCACTAAAATCCCGTGAATAGACTCGTCATTATTCAATTCATGGATCTGCTCGATTAATTCGTCAGTAGTCACGTCAACAGCATAATCAAATTGCTCCCACTCAATGCCGGTTTCATTACAGGCTTTCTGCTTTTGCTTAATATAAGAAAGAGAAGCTGGGTCTTGACCTACAAGAATGACAGCAATTTTAGGATGGATATGATCAATCTTCATCCTATTCACTTCGTGCTCCAGGCCGAGTAGAATTTCTCTTGAAACCTTACTACCGTCCATGATTGCCATAAGCAGCGAAGAAAAAATAAATACCTATCAGATTTAACTGAATAGGCACCCTAATAATATCGGGAGTAATGGAACTCGTCAATAGACTAAAAATTCACTCACTTTAGACCAAATCAAATTTGCGGTATCCTCTTTTCTCCTCTGTAATTCAACTCTTTGCCAATTATGTTTGTCTGCCAGATAAGAAAATTTCCCACTGCATTTTTCTACTAGTTCATGATTTTCCTCATGAACATGATTTTCCTCGGTTGCCTCCTTTATTCGTTCTCCTTCAACTAGGATAGCCAAATCCTCGGTTAACAAGCCCTCATTGCACCTTTCAACCCATTCCTCAGATAAGCCCTTGGCCATGCCCCACGCCATGCCAGTGCCAATGTAGTCCTCAGCTACTATTATGTATCCCTCTTCAAGCATCCGCTTTAGCTCCGGCTGATACTGGTACCGATTGAGAACAAACCAGAGTTGCAATTCATTCTCACTGATTCTCTGATCACCACTTCTAAGAACATCATTTATAAAAGTGCCACTGGGTTCAAGCTCATAAACCGGATACTTAACATAGTACGCCTTATGCCCCTGGGCTTTTAGCCTCTTCACTAAAAGCTTGGCATGAGTACTCTTGCCCATATTGTTTACCCCATAAATTGTGATGAATTTACCTTCCATAATTAATTGTATCCCCCTGTGCTACCAAAGCCCCCACGACTCTCGGTTGAAAGTTCTGCAACCTCCTCCCACTCAAATTTATCAATCTTCACAAAAACACCCTGTGCAATCTTTTCCCCACGCGAAACCGCAACAGGATCAGAACTAAAGTTATAAACCAAAACACTTATCTCATCTTCGGGACCACAATAATCATGGTCGATTATTCCGAAACCGTGCGGGGGAGTAAGACCTTTTTTTACAGGTGTACTACTGCGAGAAGCCACAACTAACATGTAACCTTTGGGTACCTCCACTATTAGATTTGAAGGCACCATAGCGATCTTCCCGGATTCAATACGAGTGTCTTCCCTGGCATGGATATCAAAGCCGACAGATCCCTCAGTTTCATAAACTGGTAAAGGCAAGTCCCCATCTATACGTTTGATTTTGACTTTCATCCCTCATAAGATAGAGTATATTTGTCGGAGTAACAACATTTTATGAATTCATTAAAGAGAACAAATTTCATCGTCTTGTCCTGGGCAATTGGGGCTTTGGATAAGGATATTGACGACGAAAAACCGGTGGAAGGAATAGACTTTGCCGTTGGAGGGCAAGCTGTAATTGAAGGGGTGATGATGCGATCACCAAATAATATCGCGGTCGCAGTGCGCAAGCCGAATGGAAAGATTAAGGTAAAGAAGAATCCATACAAAACTCTCACACAGCGCTACAAAGGCTTGAATTTCCCAATTGTAAGGGGAATTGTTAATCTCTTCGAAATGATGGTCGTTGGAACAAAGGCAATCAATTTTTCAGCGAATGAATCTCTTGACGAAGCTGAAAACGAACTCAAAAAAGAGTCAAAAGCTCCATCAAAAGCAGAAAAAGTTATAGAAGTAATTCTATTTGCGTTCTCGTTCATTCTTGCGCTGGCCTTAAGCCTATTTCTTTTCAAGGCACTACCACTTTGGATAACTACCTATTTGGAATCACGCTCGGCATATATCGCTGAGAATTATGTGCTCTTCAATTTCATTGATGGAATTCTCAAGATGTCTATTTTCCTTTCCTACATATTCATTCTTTCTTTAATCCCCAGCTTCCGCAGGATTTTTCAGTATCATGGAGCAGAGCACAAATCCATTTTTAATTATGAGAGAAAAATCCCTCTAACTGTTGAGAATGCCAACAAACAAATCCGTTTTCATCCACGTTGTGGCACAAGCTTCGTGCTCATAGTTTTTACTCTCAGCATCATTGTCTATACTTTTATCCCGAAGCAACCAGATTTCTTAACTAATCTTTTAGTCAGGATTGCTGCGCTCCCTTTGATTGCCGGGATCTCTTACGAATATCTCAAACTCAGTGCCAAGCACATGGATAAAGCAATGGTGAAAGCCTTAGTGGCGCCGGGTCTATGGTTCCAAAGGCTTACGACAAAAGAGCCCGATAAAGAACAACTAGCCGTAGGACTAAGATCACTAAAAGACACTCTTGCGATGGAGAAAGGTTGATGTCCTCTTATCTGCTCTCCTCAACTGCAGCATTTATATCCAAAGGAATACCCGGACCCATCGATGTGGTAAGCGTTAGGCTTCTCACATAAATGCCCTTTGAGCTTGCTGGCTTCACATCAAGTACAGCTTTGATCAAAATCTTCAGATTCTCCTTTAATTTTGCGTCGTCAAAAGATACCTTCCCAAAAATATTGTGGAGATTAGCATCCTTATCAACTCGCAATTCGACCTTTCCTTTTTTGAGATCCGCGATGGCTTTCTCAAAATCAGGTGTGACCGTCCCGGATTTCGGGCTAGGCATTAATCGCTTTTGACCAAGGGTCTTAGCCACTTTTGCAATATCTCTCATTTGATCAGGTACTGCAACAGCAATGTCAAAATCAGTCCATCCCTTCTCGATTTTTTTCACTAAATCCTCTGTGCCAGCTTCAAAAGCGCCAGCCGCTTTAGCAGCTTTGATGTCTCCCTCAGATACAAAGGCAACGACTTTTACATCCTTACCGGTACCATGAGGTAGAGCAATTGAGGTGCGAATGTTTTGATCAGCCTGTTTAGGGTCAAGGCCCAGCTTGAAATGCACTTCGCAAGTAGCATCAAACTTCGTATTCGAGGTTTTCTTAAGAAGCTCGAGCGCCTCATCAATAGGGTAAGCTTCTTTTTCGATCAGCTTTCTTGCCTCTCGATAATTCTTTCCGTGTTTAGACATAATATTTTGGTTAGTGGTTGTAGCGCCCGCTTAAAACGAGCTCCCACGAGATAAATTTATCCTTCTACTGTAACTCCCATACTCCTAGCTGTTCCTCCAAGAATTTTTACAGCTGCATCCATGTCATTAGCATTGATGTCCTCCATCTTAATTTTCGCAATTTCCTCAAGCTGAGCACGAGTAATTGTCCCAACTTTCTCCTTATGAGGAAGTCCAGAGCCCTTCTCGAGATTGATCGCTTTCTTGATCAAAACAGAGGCAGGAGGACTCTTAGTAATAAATGTAAAGCTCCTATCATCAAAAACTGTGATCACAACAGGTATGATAGTATCTCCCATTTCCTTTGTCTGATTGTTGAATTGTGTACAAAAATCCTGAATATTAATCCCGTGAGGACCCAGAGCAGTACCCACTGGAGGAGCTGGATTAGCCTTTCCCGCAGGAACCTGCAACTTAATTTTTGTCATTACTTCTTTTGCCATACTGTTCAGTTAAAAAGCTACAACATTCTAGTGACTTATTAATAAAAGTCAATCTTCTCTTAATTAAACTCCCACTCGAGGAGCTGGATCAGGTTGTTAACCTGGGAGTGATATTCCTTTGGATAAGAAAAACTATATATCAAACCACCAATTCTGGTAGTTAAGAATGCTGTGTCACTCCTACGAACATCATTCATATAAAAAGAAGCCAATCCAAAGGTGTTAGTTGCATTAACCTCGGTATCAACACCATCTATCGCTCTCATCTTTAGAAGTGTATAGATTTCATCGATATTTGCGTTAATTCCCATTCTAAAAACATACACTTTCGCCAAAATTTGATCAGCGGTTCTTATCATACTCTTGTCCACCTCAACATCCTCAAGGTCACCAATATCTATAGATTTAAACAGGAGGCCACTATGAGGCTCAGATTCGAGGTATCCACCAGTAAATCCAGCATTCTTTATCTGTTCTTCCCTCAAATAAACATTCGTAGAATAAGGGACAAAATCACGATCTTCAAAGTCATCCAAACCATGTGTACTGGGGACCTCTACCGGGAGGAGTTGGTCGTCTGGCAGTGCCATAACCTCAGCCTCCAGCAGATCCGGAGAAGTATCGACAGTATCAATTGGAGCAGTATCAACAACAGGGTTCTCAGCGGGTCCGACATCTGATCCCAAATAATTGCCAAGTCCTAGTACATTAGTCTCGATACTCTTAGCAGTGGTTAGACTATCAGGCAGGTCCAAAACCAACTCTTCATCGCCAGAAAGAGTTGGTAAATACTCATTTACCACGATTTCAGATACAACTACGACTACGATAATAGTGAGAATTACCGTAAATACAGTGAATTTTCGCATATAATAAGAATGAGACTCTCAAACAAAGATTAAGAGAAAACACTACAAAAATCAATTACTTCTTCTTAACTTGAGTAAATTCAAGCTCCACGGGCGTTTCACGACCAAAGATTGTTATCAGAACTTTCACCTTTCCTTTGTCCTCATCAATTGAATTGATAATCCCATCATAATTGGCAAAAGGCCCATCCAGTACAAAAACATTGTCTCCAACAGCGAAATCAATCTTAAATTTAGGCTCAGCCTGACCCATGTGCCGTTTTATAACTTTCCATTCTTCTGGTTTAACTGGTACAGGAATGGTCCCTGAACCGACAAACCCAGTTACATTGGGAGTATTTCTAACTACATACCAGCTATCATCAGTCACCTCCATATCAACTAGCACATACCCAGGGAAAATGCGCTTTTCCTCTGTAACAGGTTGTCCTTTCTTGATGACAATTTGAGTTTCCTTTGGAACCACAACATCAAAAATAAGGTCCTGCATACCCAGCGACTCAATACGTTGCATCAATGCTTCACGAACAGCATCTTCATAACCCGAATAAGTGTGTACTACATACCAATGACGACCTGTTCCTTGTGCTTGTCTTGCCATATTACGCGCTTGCTTTTAATAGATAACTGCTACCCATATTAAACAAGTAATCTACACCTGCCAAAAATGCCGCAATAAGTACACAAAACACAATCACTATAATGGTAAGTCGCACGGCCTGATTCTTTGTTGGCCACGTAACCTTGGTCAACTCTTCTAAACTGCTTTTAAAGTAGTTTTTTACTGCTTTCATTGTTTTATCTTAGATAACCGAAAAAAGCCCCAAGCCTTTTTCACATGGAATATATCATTCTTCCGTTAAAAAAGGCAAGATTATGTTTATCCGTGTTGATAAAAAGCCCATTTTCTGGTAAAATAACAGGATAAAATCAAAAGAAAAATGAAAAAAGTCCTCAAATTATTCACACAGTTCATGGTTGTAATGGCCCTAACGGCTATCACGCTGAATTACGTTGCACTTGCAGACGGTGATAGCCACAGGGAATTACTACCTATGTCCGAAAAGGGACGTGAAATTATTGAGGGAAGCCAAATTCCGGTGCCACCTACAGGGACATCGGGTCAAACGATAACCACAGATGTAGTATTTAAAGGTCTCGAATACGTAAAAACGGTCACAGTAGTAATTGCAATACTCTATATCACAATTTTGGGATATAACCTCGTAACCGACGGAGGAAACGAGGAAGAAGTCACAAAGGCAAAAAGAGGACTAATATATACAATTTTAGCGCTCATGATGATAAGTATGTCCGGGGAATTTGTGCAAATCTTCAATATGGCCGATGGTAAGACTCTACTTGGTAGCCCAGCAGAAATAATCAAGAGAGTGCGTATTTTTGATAAACAAGTCGAGATTTCGATAACCTTTATCAAATATTGTATTGCAACTTTTGCAACCCTGATGGTAGTCCGATCAGGCATAAAATTGATTACAGCGGGCGGAAAAGAAGAGGAAACTACGAAACACAAAAGGAGTATTATGTACAGTGGTGGGGGGCTTCTCCTAGTTTATTTGGGAGAGATTTTTATAGACAAAGTTTTCTATAAGGTGAACAAAAACGTCTATACAGGAACTACAGGAATACACCCCAAAGTTAACGCACAGGCAGGAATAGAGGAGATCGTCGGAATAACCAATTTTATAGTCAGTTTCGTAGGGCCGATTGCGATATTAATGATGGTGGTAGGTGCAATCATGTATGCCACTGCTGGTGGTGAAGAAGAACAAATGCAAAAGGCAAAAAGACTCTTAGTAGCAACTTTTATAGGAATAGTCATGATTTACGGATCTTTCGCGCTAGTAAGCACTGTAGTGAATGGAAAGCTGGCCGCCCTAGATGCAATAGCAGAATAAAATGAAAAAATTTACAATAAAATTCGTCGCAGTCTTCATCCTGATGAATCTCGCACTCACGATCCAAATGGCATTGGCCGCGCCACCCGCGGCAGCTCCACAACCTGGAGACGTACCATCTCCATTGGAATTTTTAAACCAGGTGGGTAAGCAAACAGGATTGCCGGACTATGTAACCCCTGGTGCAAATTCGCCAGGACAGCATCCCGATGCAATTGCCGATGTACTCTCTCCGGGAGTCGGGACATTATCTAGCCCAATATACTTTGCAATAGACATGTTTCGTTACGTGGTAAGCACTATAGCTTTCATTGTCATCATTATCGCGGCGATGAAACTCGTTTCTTTCTCCTCAGATGAAGAAGCAGAAAAAGCAAAAAGCACCATATTGATTGGAATAATCGGGTTATTTATTATCCAGCTCGCCGATCCAATTGTTAAACAAATGTTCTTTGGTGATCAGGGAGAAGCATTTGAAGACTTGGCTACCAATGAAATCTTTGCAGAAAACACAGTCTCCCAAATCAGGGGGATAATCGGATTTACACAAGTTCTCCTAGCCTCAATCGCTGTTTTAACAATTGTGATCAGAGGTTTTGCACTTGTCTCCACAGCGGGAAGTGAGGAAGAATTGGGCAGAGCAAAGAGTCATATAATTTACGGAGTCGTTGGTCTCGCAGTTGTTGGGTTATCGGAAATAATCGTAAGGGGTGTGATATTCCCCGAGGCAGGCAAAGTAATGCCAGACGTAGGTCAGGGGAGACTAATCCTAGTGAAAACAACCAACTTTCTAGCAAGCGTTATCGCTATTCTTGCATTTGCTGCACTCTTTTACGCGGGTTATCGCTATGTCACAGCAGGAGGAAACGAGGAAGAAACCGAAAAAGTCAAAAAGAGTCTCTTTGGAGTGGTGATAGCTCTATTGCTTTCCATAGGCTCTTTTGCGCTAGTAAATACATTCGTAACACTGGAAGAAACAACAGGGCCAATGGCTCAGCCGCCAGCAGCACAACCAGCGGACAACCAGTAGTTGCCTTAAGCTAATTAAACCCATATAATCAACCAGAAAAATGTCACTCATCCTAAAATCAAAAAGACGCCTCAAATCGCTTGTTTTAAGTTTGTTTTTTGTAATCTTTATAGGTACATCTTTGACTGCTCATGCTGGATGGGATGATTTTAAAGAAGGTTTCAACGATTTCTTTGATGTTGGTGAGCAAGGCATCACATTTACAGCCTTTGAGGGAAAGCTCGCGAAGCTAAGTGCTGAAGGATACGACTCCGCACTTGTCGCAACAACTGACTTCAGAGATTTTGTAATCCTGGTGGTCAATTTCGCGCTAGGATTTTTAGGACTTGCAGCTGTCATTATCGTGATCTATGGTGGGGTACTTTATGTAACTGCCGGGGGAGAAGAAGAAAAAACTCAAAAGGGAAAGAAGGCCATCAGTTATGCGGTAATAGGACTCTTAATTGTGCTTGGATCTTTTGCATTTGTTAATACCATCATAGGTGGTGCGACTGGGGAAAGTGAAACTGGCACGGGAGGATTTGGTGAAGGCACACTGGTCGGTGGTGGTTTTAATGCATCTGCGGAGCAGGTACGCTCACTAGCAATAGAAATATTTAGTGGGTACCAATTTTTGACTGAGGCTCAAAACGAATTGTTGAACATCAAAAACGATATAGAAAAGGAGTCTATGAAGCCACACAATCTACCAAGCAAAAGCAACGTTCTAGCGTTCCTAAACTCAACAAAATCCAAGTTTAGGAATATGGAAAATAGAATGCCAGAATTTAGCGTGGCAAAAGCCAAACTCAATGACCAAATGAGAGATTTGGAGAAGGATATCGATATAATAAGTGGGGTGGGAGGTACAATATATATAAAGAGTCCAAGTGATGGGGCCAGTAGTCTTGATGTTTGCGATGTAGATGACGCAAGAGATATAGTTGAAGACATCGGAGACAGTGACAAAAATATTTGCAGTGAGGAAGGCTACAAAATAACCTACGTAAACGGCCTATATGGAAATTGGAAAACAATTTATGACAAATACACTTCGAACAACGATATTTATGACAATATAATTGAGCCAATTGGGGAAACCTATCACACTGATCTACATAAAATATTTGGTCAATTTGAGGCTGTTTACGCAAATTTCGCAAATATATCCGTCATCACTGAAGGAAAGGCATCTACCGCTCATACTGAAGTATCAGGCCCAAATGCATTTGGTTACGAAATCGTAACATCGTTTGAAACGGTTAACATTAATTTTGGGTTTGGAGTTAACATGAATATACTCGTTCCCGTACAGGGTATTGGACCAGGATTCTTCAAACAAATAGATAGTTGGTCATTTGCATCTGATATTAGCACTGACGGACAATTAATGATGAATGGTCTCCAGCAGTTGGCAATAATATATGAAGAGCTTAAAACTCTACAATTCGTACAATCCCGCCTTACAGCAAATGTCGTGGAAGGCACATCACCCCTAACAGTGTTGTTTGATACTGCTGGTTCGATAGATCCAGTCGGAGGCAGTATTACTAATGATAACATCACCTGGGATCTTGGTGGAACAAGTAGTATTTCGGAATTATTCGCAGCTCCAAAAGGAATACCATTAATCTCAAGCGATGTAGACTGCTCATTTACACCTTTAGCTTCAGGAACAACTGAAGAAGATGTGATTGGAAATACTGCAAAGCGATGTACATTCAAAAAACCTGGTACATATCGAGCAGCAGTCAAAATTGATTCTAAGGAACCGACCTTAATTGCGCCAGGTATCAGTATACTAACAATAAAGGTTCATCCACCCACAACCAAAATCGAGCTCACTGTAGCAGGTGACCCCGTAATGGCATACAACGGAGATGTATTGTCGACAGACAAATCAAAAGTACAGGTAACGCTCACGGAGGCACAGGCTGGAATAGCATTCGATGCTAGCCAAACCAATGCTGAGCAGTACAAAATTACTTACGGAGATGGGGAAACAGAAGGATTCTCATCAAGTGGATTATTTACCCACAATTATGAAGAGCCAGGAAAATATGAGGTCATCCTGGAGGTTGTGAATGAGCTAGGAATAATAGACAAAAAGATCTTTACACTAGATGTATCTCCACTTGCGGCTAGGGTAAACGTGAGTCCAGCTGGAAAACCCTTTATTGACTCAAACGTTGTGTTTGATGGCAGTGACTCGAAGTCCGACATTGGTAGGATAATAAGCTATAAATGGACTATACAGGCCAAAATACCTCCTGAAATGACTGGTGTCGGTGTAGATCAAGAAACTCAGGATCTTGTCGCGGACATCCGAGAAACATACCCAGTGAACGATCCATTTACTGAACAAGGTGGGAATCTCCAAGTATTTACACATAATTTCAAGTACGCAA
>CAZCLD010000019.1:0-21672 GCA_964499425.1 uncultured Candidatus Peribacteria bacterium
GCAAGGAATACCATGTCCTGACTGAAAGAGAGCCCGAAAACCTACCCTGGAAGGACTTAGACGTAGACATAGTTATAGAAGCTACAGGCGTATTCAGAACTAGGGAAGCAGCAGCAAAACACCTCACCGCAGGCGCTAAAAAAGTGATTATTTCAGCTCCAGCAAAGGACGAAATCGATTTCACCACTGTTTTGGGAGTAAACGATCAAGATTATGATCCAGAAAAACACCAAATTCTCTCAAACGCTTCTTGTACAACAAACTGCTTGGCACCAGTGGCCAAAGTGTTAAATGACAATTTTGAAATAGTAAATGGCTTAATGACGACAGTTCATTCCTACACAAATGATCAAAGAATACTCGATCTGCCACACAAAGACATGCGCCGCGCCAGAGCAGCAGCGGAAAACATCATCCCAACTACAACTGGGGCAGCTAAAGCTGTAGCTATGGTACTACCAGAACTAGAAGGCAAATTAAACGGCATGGCCATACGTGTACCAACACCTACAGTTTCACTTGTTGATCTCACCGTAAATGTCGCAAAAGAAACCACAATAGAAGAAGTAAACGACAAATTTAAAGAAGCAGCAGAGGGTCCACTAAAAAGTATTTTGGGCTACAGTGACCTACCACTCGTCTCAATGGATTACAAAAAATCACCACTTTCCTCAATATTTGACGCACTTTCTACAGAAGTAAGCGATGGAAAACTGGTCAAAGTACTCTCTTGGTACGATAATGAATGGGGCTACAGTTGCCGAATAGTAGACTTAGTTAAACTTGTTGGAGACAGGGCTTAGATATCAAGCCAACTATATCGATCTGGATACCGCACCTTATACCTTTCAAGTCGAGAATATAGTGTAACTCGATTTGTTTGTGATAATTCACCCAAATACAACATAAGTCTCCACTTTTTCACAGATTCACCCTCACCCATACCCATTAGCTTATGCAAATTCCAAGCTAGTAAGTCAATAAATTCACGGTATTTTGGTGCTTTTCCAATAATTGCGTCCAAAAATTCACCTCTACCTTCGCCATGAGCGAATTTGAATAATTTAAACACATCTTTTTTAGACCATTCCAAATTCTTATTACCTAAAAGTCTCTTAATCATCTCAGTTTGCACCTTCCAAGGTATAGCATCAGCCAACTTTAATTGCCTCAAAACCCAATCCATATCACTGGTTTCTCCCAATTTCTTAAGTAATTCAGAATAATCAAGTTCTACACCCTCTTTTGGACCTTTCCTTGGTCCTCTTCTAACTCTTCCACCCGGGCCCACATCAAGTGGCCCCTCTCCTGGACGTAGCCCCCCACCATCACCCGAACCTGAACCAGGTTCTCCTGGGACTAAATCAGTTACCTTATACTTATCTTTTCCCCTCAATTCAGCAATATAGTCACGCAATTTCGCGTTTGCTTCAGCAAAATCAGCAACATCCCATGTCTTAGGAATTACACGATACATCTCAAGAGTTATCCCACCCTTCTTAATACCATTTTCATGAGTCCACACATCTAAAGTATATCCTTCTCCATCAGGTATTTTAGTAAAGGCTGCCGTAATACTATGATCAGGTGTAACCCAAAGCTCAATAATCTTTTCAGGTTTGGGTCCTCCCTCAATTATCCAAGGCAGATTCGTAATGTGACCACCCCCATCACCAGGATAATAAGGCTCAGCAATGATTTCACCACTATCCTCACCAGGATAATAAGGCTCCTGAATAATGTGCCCAGGCATTGACCCACCTTTTCTCTGTAGAAATTGTGTATAATCAGGTATGCATCCACTCCAATCCTCAGGATCAAGCCACAAATGCTCCAATTCCTTCTCAACATCCACCTTTTCAGGAGCAAAAATCCAATCAGCAATTTCTTGGTGATTCATCCTAAGCTGAAAACCCAAGTTCAAAATTGAACTCAAGACAACATGCTTATCCTCTAGCGACTCCTTCGTTTCAGGCATACTCGGATTCCAAAGCGCTTTTATCATGCGGAGATTGCGCTTTACCTGAAGAATTTCCTTATCCTTTTCTGTTAACTGTAAATCATCTTCCTTAGCCTTATTTACAGCATCCCCCACTGGCTTCAAAACTTCTCTTTTTTTCATAACAAATTTGAATCAGATTTTTTAGAAACACCCCTTCGCATCCTGTTCCTAGCCATTTCCAGGACAAGACCAAGGATCTCGCTTTTCTTTAACTTCTTAGAATTTTTTTTATTTTTGTTTCCTTTCATTAGATATATTATACCACAGGCACGCCAGAAGTCAACAGGCCCCTCGTCTTTACATCCGAAAATTAGCACTGTATAATGGACAGTGCTAACATGTGCGAAGCAAGGCTGAGCACACAGCGCAGGTCTGACTGTGTCAGACCGAGCATATCAACAAAAAAACCATGTCAGAAGAACGCAAAAAACGAGTATTACAAGCAATTGTAAAACACTTCATCGACACTGCTGAACCTGTTGGATCAAACACAATCCTGGTCAGCTACCAGTTTCATGTATCCCCCGCCACTATCAGAAACGATATGATGTCTCTCGAAAGCAGTGGGTACATCAAACAGCCACATACTTCAGCCGGGCGCATACCTACCGACAAAGGCTATCGCATATTTGTTGACGAAATGGCTGACTACAAGAAAGCGAGAAAGGAAGCCCTTCTGGCACTCAAAACAATCCGCGAACAGTACAAGGTAGAAAAAGTTAAGGAGCAGCTCTACGACGCTGTTTCTCTACTTGCCCGCGCCACCAAAGCAGTCAGTTTCGCTACCACGCCGGATAATCCACGCACATTCTTCCTAGGAATGTCTAATGTCCTCAGGCAACCTGAATTCTCACAAGATTCAGTGCGCGCCAGCGAGGTTATCGAAGTCCTAGAGCGAGGAGATAACTTCGTAAAAACTCTAGGTTCCCTCAAAATCACCGATAAAGTACGAACCTTCATCGGAGAGGAGAACATTCTTCCTCAAATCCAAAGCTGTAGCATCATTGTTAGCAGATACGAAAAAGACGGATTCAAAGGATATCTTGGAATCCTCGGTCCAAAAAGAATGAACTACGCTTACAATATTGTACTACTTGAAGAAATTAAAAAATTACTAAATGGATCTTAAAAAGAAAGTCGCCGAAGCCAAAAAAAAGGCAAAAAAAAGAGACAAACAAGATTCTGGCAAACATGACGAACTTGATAAATTAAAGAAAGATCTCATCGAAATGACAGAGTTGGCCAAACGCACAATGGCTGACATGCAAAACCTTAAACGTCGTCAAGAAGAAGAGCGAAAACTATTTATAACGTTGGCAAACGTTGACTTGCTACGCCAAACCTTACCAATCCTCGACAACCTTGACCGTGCAAGTGAGCATGTACCCCAAAGCGCGGCTGAGTGGTTTAAAGGAATAGAAATGTCCATAAATCAACTTCACCAAGTATTCAATGAGCTCGGATTGAAACCCATGGAAACCATCGGCCAACCCTTCAACCCAGATCTCCATGAAGCCTTAACTCAAGGGCCAGGAGAAAAAGATACCGTGGTTGAAGAGCTAGAAAGAGGCTACATGCTAGGAAACAAAGTCATCCGCCACGCCAAAGTTAAAGTTGGAAATGGTAACAAGGGTTGACAGAAAGAGGGAAGGGCCAGTAACTTCGGGCCCGCCCGAGATCACACCAAGAAACACTCACACAGTCAAACCCATCACCGTGACAAAACTATAGGCAACTATACAACCAATCACAACCCACCTCATGCAACAATTCCAATATAAAATCCTCTGGTCCACACACAAAGTAGGAATCTCCAGAGAAATGATCTCCTATAAAAACAAAAACATCCAGGCTAGCCAAATTACGGGATTCGGGATTCAACTTGTACCAGTAACACGATATGCAATGGGACCAGGCGCAGCTTCATGGGCCCTCACTCGAAAAAAATACCTCCCCTACAAGGAAATTAACAAAAAAGTCGACCTAGAAAACCTTCCTGACAAAAACGCCCAATTGATAATCGCCTACACCGAACCCGGACAAGAAAAAAAGAAATCACTATATATTCCAACCTTTACCGACAACAAAGATTGCGTCCAAATGCTAAAAACAATGAAAAAAACTTTCCCCAACAAATTTGTCGGTGTAGGAATCCCTCCTCAGGTTACAAAAGCACTTGGGATATCCCTAAAAGCAACTTGGGTTGCAATCGCAATCATAATATTAGTTGCCACAGGCATAGTGGCAGCCATCTTTTACAAAGAAATCCAATAAATATTCGAGTTTTCTTCAAAAAACTCTTGACCCTTTTAATTTAGCACTCTATAATAGTGAGTGCTAATAGATATTCTCAAAAAATATAATTAACCCTTTTAAAGATGTCTAAAATAATAGGAATTGACTTAGGAACAACAAACTCATGTGTTGCTGTAATGGAAGGAGGCGAAGCCACTGTCATACCCAACGCAGAAGGTTCTCGCACCACTCCATCAGTCGTAGCAATTAAAGATGGCGAACGCCGAGTAGGTATATCAGCCAAAAACCAAGCTACAACCAATCCAGACAATACGATCTACTCAGCAAAACGCTTTATCGGGCACAAACACAACGAGGCCAAAAAGGATATTGAAAGAGTTGGCTTTAAGACCACCAAAGGAAAGAATGGTGAAGTTGACATCATCCTAGATGGAGATCAAAAACGTCCAGAGGAAATATCTGCCATGGTCCTACAAAAACTCAAGACCGATGCAGAAAGCTATCTCGGAGAAGAAGTCAAAGAAGCTGTAATCACAGTTCCTGCATACTTCAACGACTCCCAAAGACAAGCCACAAAAGACGCCGGTAAAATCGCCGGACTAGACGTAAAGAGAATCATCAACGAACCAACCGCCGCTGCTCTCGCATACGGCGTAGATAAAAAAGGTGGAGATAAGAACGTCGCAGTATTCGACTTAGGTGGAGGAACCTTCGACATTTCGATATTAGAGCTAGGAGAAGGCGTATTTCAAGTAAAAGCAACAAACGGTGATACCCAATTAGGTGGTGATGACTTCGATCAAATTCTAATGCAATGGATTATAGACGAATTCAAAAAAGAACAAGGATTCGACGTATCAGGCGACAAAATGGCTATACAAAGAATAAAAGAGGCAGCAGAGAAAGCCAAATGTGAGCTTTCATCTGTCCACGAAACAACAATTTCACTCCCCTATTTAACCGTTGATTCAAACGGCCCAAAGAATTTTGAAACAAAACTCTCACGTTCAAAAATGGAAGATTTAGTTTCAGAATTAATAGAAAAAACCGTAGAACCATGCCGAAAAGCCATGGAAGACTCCAAAATTTTCGAAAGCGACATCCACGAAGTAATTCTCGTTGGTGGATCAACTCGTATGCCAGCCGTACAAGCAAAGGTTAAAGAAATATTCGGAAAAGACGCACACCGTGGCCTCAATCCAGATGAAGTAGTAGCTATGGGAGCCGCAATTCAGGGAGGAATTCTTTCAGGGGACTCAGATGTAAAAGACATCCTGCTTGTAGATGTAACTCCCCTATCCCTCGGCATTGAGACACTGGGTGGAGTAAATACGGTTCTAATCGAAAGAAACAGCGCTATCCCCACATCAAAATCTCAAGTTTTCTCAACCGCAGCTGACAATCAGCCAGCTGTAGAAGTACACGTTTCACAAGGAGAACGCCCAATGGCAGCTGACAATAAGTCACTAGGTAAATTCAATCTCGATGGCATTGCTCCAGCACCACGCGGAGTACCACAAATCGAAGTAACCTTTGACATTGATTCAAACGGGATCCTAAACGTCAAAGCAGTCGACAAGGGTACCGGAAAAGAACAACACATCTCAATTACCGGCAGCTCTAATATGAGCGACGAAGATATTGAAAAAATTAAGAAGGAGGCTGAGAAATTTGCCGATGAGGACAAGGCTAAAAAGGAAAAAATCGAGCTACGTAACAAAGCTGAATCTCTAATCTTCCAATCAGAAAAGACTCTTAAAGATAACGCAGAAAAAGTATCAGACGATATCAAAAAGCCTGTTCAAGAAAAAATCGACGCCTTGAAAAAGCTTCTTGAAGAAAAAGACGCCAAAGACGAAGACATTGAGAAAGCCTATGAAGAATTAAGTACAGAAATCCAAAAGGTAGGCGCTGAGATCTATAAGGATGCCGGAGCAGCCGCAGAAGGCGAAGCCGCAAAAGAGGACGATGATGTCAAAGTCTACGACAAGGACAAGAAAAAGAAAGAAGATGTTGTTGAGGCAGAAGTAGTAGACAAGAAAGAGGAAAAAGAGGACAAGAAAAAGACCAAGAAGTAAGAGATTTGACAAAACAACAACATGCAGATCCAATCATAAAAACCATGGATCAAAACAGGAACTAAAACTGTTAAATACTACCTAATATTTGTAGTAATAGCGTCAATATTATTCTCCGCGACAGGAGACATGGGTCCCTCTGGGGGTAGCTGGATAGTACTTTTTAGTGGTTACCCAATAATACTTATCCCTCTCGCATTAGGATTTCAGAATATACACATAATATCAGTAGTAGCGTTAGCATCAATCCAATACTTTTTATTAGGAGCATTGATAGGAGTCATAATAGAAAAAAGAGAAATCAGATAAACATCCTCTAACAGAGTATATGCGGCGCTCTACCCATCTCAGTCGTTGTACGAGATTAGGCTTTTTGATAGACTCCAAATAATCATTATTTAACAATAACACAATGAGAAAAGATCTAATTCTAACTGCTGTTATATCAACAATAGTAGCAAGCACATTATCAGTTGTTATAGTCTTTGCATCTGGACCAGGAGCTGGGTATCTTGATGTCGATGAAAATGCTTACTACGCTGAAGGCGCTTATAGCATGCAACGGCTAGGCGTTGTCGAGGGTTATGGCAATGGCAATTTTGGACCTGACGATTATGTAACAAGAGGACAACTAGTCACAATTCTCGACAGGTATGACAAAGCTCTCCTAGACCCACCATGG
This sequence comes from uncultured Candidatus Peribacteria bacterium, assembly GCA_964499425.1. GTDB lineage: Bacteria > Patescibacteriota > Gracilibacteria > UBA1369 > LOWO2-01-FULL-3 > JAQBYK01. The sequence continues at coordinate 7,019 of CAZCLD010000019.1, forward strand.
CCGGCAATAAGTGGGATTTATGATCTTCACCAAGTTGTATGCTTAGGAGGATTAGAATTCAACCTAGAAACTGAAGGATTACAGCTAGCACACGAAAGGCTTTGTGATATCCCATAGAAGATCAAAAAGGTCTCTTGCCAAATATGAAACCTAGAGAGTCACAAGAAGAAGCAGTAGAAGCATTCAAAGCTGAACTATCAGAAATTCTCCGTAATTCCAGATTACCTCAGTCCTTGAAGCATGCAGAAGGTGTTCTAAAATGGGTAAAACAATTGAAACCAGATGCTGACTTGGCAATGGAGCTTGCTTCTCTAGGGCATGATCTAGATACATGCAAAGAAGAATGGCGAATAAAAAAGGACGGATTTACAGATGAACACTCATTCAAACAAGCACATGCACAAAAATCTGCCGAACTTCTAGGAGAGCTTCTCCGCAAGCATGGATTTGAGGGAGAGCTAGTTACACGAGTAATACACTTGGTTGCTAATCATGAATACGGAGTTGACGAAGATTCAATTACAATAATGCAAGCAGAAGCTATTTCATTTTTTGAATATAATTTACCAATATATTTCTTACAAAAGAGAGAATCTCGCACACGAGATAAAATCAAAACCATGTGGTCAAAATTATCAATGGATCAACAATCAACTGTTCGGCAGATTTTTGCAACGTATGACAAGACATTAGAGGATTACTCGCATATAAGAGAAGAAGATTGGGACAATCTGAGTCGAATTATTCACGAAGCAATTCAATAAAATCATAAAGACAACACAGCACGAGTTAACCGAAATTTGAAATTCCATTTTTCACTATAAACCATGAAAATATTAGTAATCGATAACGCTGATAATGAAGCACAAAATTTCAACACTCCACTATTGGATGCTGTTTCTAAATTAGCGAGACTTGATGTATTGAGGTACAGCAATATTCCTTTAGATCATTTTCCTATTACGGATTATGATGGTGCAATCTTAAGTGGTGTCCCATTGGAATATCCCCTTGAGGCAATACAAATAAGACGCAAATATATGGAATGGATTCGAGATACTCTTGTTCCTATACTGGGAATATGTATTGGGCATCAAAGTCTCGGAGTACTGTTTGGATCATCAATCACGCAAGATAGCGAAGCAGAAGACGGCGAATTTGAGATTGAAGTTACAGAGAATGATCAAATATTGGATGGAATTCAAAGTAGATTTAAGGCTAGATTAATGCATTCATGCTCAATAACTTTGCCCGAAGGATTCAAACTTCTTGCAAAGTCAAAAAGATGTGGGAATCAAATTATGAAACATCGTCAAAGAGATATTTATGGCGTACAATTCCATCCAGAACTTTCAGGTATTGGATCTGTTTTATTAAGAAATTTTGTTGATATTGTAAAAAACAGAAAAGGAATTTCAGATATCGCACAGTCCACAATCGTTGTCTAAAATCGAGCTTTTGGTGGCTACCTCCTGCAAACTTAAAGCCTCGCTACAAATTGCTTGCTCGCTAATGAGGTGATAGGATTGCACCGTAGCACCAAAAAGCCTAATTTAACCACCACTTGAGGAAAACACTTATGCCTGAGGCGCCAACAACCAGCCCTGATGACGACGATACTGTTGATATCAAACGCGCTTTAATGGAGCCTTTAACTCTCGAAAATTTGCGTGATATGGAGACAGACGAAAGCAAACCGTTTGGCAAAAAAATCAAATGCACTGATATAATAACAAAGGAAGAAAAGATATACGGCACTGGTGCAGTATAAGATTATACAAATAATCCCCCCACATGAACCCATTCATAGTACATATAGCAATAATAACCCTGCTAGATATTGCAGGCACAATATGTGCAAAATTTTACAGCATAAACAAAAACTCATTGTTTCTCATAGCAACGGTTTTGCTTTTTGGCGGCGCCGGCTATGTGTTTGCCCGATCACTAAGATATGAAGGAATGGCGATCACAAATGTCCTATGGATATCATTATCGATAATTCTAGTAACAATCATTGGATATTATGCTTTCAAAGAAGAAATAGCACATATCCAATTAATTGGGATTGGGGTAATCGTAATTGGGCTATTTCTAATAAATCTTAAATAGACCGATAGTATCATTACCTTTCTGGATTTCAATTGTATGAAGAATTGCAAACAATGCTCTCACAATTTCAGTGTCACAGACGAAGATAGAACCTTTTACAATAAAATCTCCCCCAAATTTGACGACAAAACATATTCGATCCCAGAACCCTCACTTTGCCCAGACTGCCGCCAACAAAGAAGACTCACCTTTCGCAATGAAAGGACACTCTACAATCGAAACGACGACTTAACAGGAAAACAAATTGTATCACTCTATTCATCTGACAAACCGAATAAGGTCTACAATACACATGACTGGTGGAGCGACAAATGGGACCCCAAAGATCATGGCCGTGATTTTGATTTTGGCAGACCATTCTTTGAGCAATTTCAAGAATTAATGACCGATGTTCCCGAAATCGCACTAATGAACGACGACGGTAAGGGCAGTGAAAATTGTGCCTTCACAAACGATTTCGCATACAGCAAGAATTGCTATCTCTGTTTCGTTACCTGGTATAACGAGGACTGCTATTATTCAACAGGCATTCATCACTCAAAAGACACCGTAGATTCACTCGACACAATGAAATCAGAGCTAATCTATGAATGCATCGACTGCAACAACTGCTACAACTCTGTTTTCCTGAAATATTGCAATGATTGCACTGACTGTTATTTCGGATATGACCTCAAAAACTGCAAGAACTGTTTCAAATGTGCAAGCCTAAAAAACAAGCAGTACCACATTGAAAACAAACCCTATTCAAAAGAAGAATATGACAAAATCATTAACAAAGAATTCTTCAAGTCATACAAAAAATTCGAACAAGCTAAAGCCGATTTTTTCAAATTCCTGAAAAAAACACCACAAAGAAACGTATACAATATCAATTGTGAAAACTGCCTAGGAAACAAGCTGCACAACTGCAAAAAAGTTGTCGGCTTTGAAAGCTACGAATGCGAAGACTCCAAATACATATATCACTGCCCGCCAGTCAAAGATTGCTACGACATAACTAACACCGGAAGGGCAGAGTTGTGCTATGAAACACTTGTTTCCAACGATGGGTACCGCTCACTATTCACAAATGAGTGCTGGAACACCAACAACTCAATGTACTGCAATCACTGCTTTAACTGCGACTACATTTTTGGATGTTCAGGCCTCAAAAAGCACAAATACTGCATCTTCAACAAACAATACACAAAAGAAGAATACAACCAGCTTGTACCTAAGATAATCAAACACATGGAAACAACAGGAGAATGGGGAGAGTTCTTTCCTATCTCCATTTCACCATTCGCCTATAACGAAACTACCGCACAAGATTACTTTCCGCTTACCCAAAACCAAGCACAATCAAAAAATTACAAATGGAAAGACAAAGATCCGAAAGAATATCGCCCTCAAGACTACAATATTCCTGATAACATTGATGATATACCCGAAACAATTATTGACGAGGTCTTGGCATGTTCTCAGTGCGGAAAAAACTTCAAAATCATCGCTCAGGAGCTCAAATTCTATAAAAAACTCGACTTACCAATACCTCAAAAGTGCCCAGACTGCCGCCATCTCTCACGTATGGGACTCCGCAATCCAAGAAGACTATGGAAAAAAGAATGCAATAAATGCCAAGAAGAAATGTATGCCACCTATCCTACAAATAGCGATGACATAGTGTATTGTGAAAAGTGCTATACTAGCTTCACTCTATAACCAAAATACAATAACTCACATTCTCCTAACCGGCCTAATAGGCTCAGTCATTCTCGTTATTGGTGCTGCATGGCCTGAGACAAAACCCAATGTACACCCAACAAAATCAATTAAAGATTGGTTGTTTGCAATTGGAGGAGTAATCATGCTTCTTTATGCCACTTTAGGATATATGGAAGGAGAGCCCATGTTCTTTATAATTCTCGAAATCCTAGTAGTCCTATCAAGCATACTCATGATGCTCAACACTCCGGACAAAATAGATACCCCAATAATCACCATTTGCTCATTAGGATTAATAATCTGGTCGCTATATCTTTTCGAAGGATACAATACAGTGTTCTTTATTCTAGGATTGGCTGTAGTTGGCATCGGATACACATCAGACACGGGAACACTAAAAAGAAGCATAGCCCTAACACTAGGAAGTGTTTTAATAGCGTTATTTAGCTATATCGTAGCAAGCTGGGTATTCTTTTGGCTCAATTCGTTTTTTGCCATCTTCTCTGCCTATTATGTCTACAAAGGTTTAACCCTAAAACGATCACATGCTCGAATTAATCGTTAAAACATTTTGGTTCCTCCTCCCCGCAGGCATAGCAAATATGAGTCCCGTTTTATTTAAATGGATACCTATTCTAGCTTACCCCATTGATCTAAATCGCAAATTTAGAAGAAAACCTATTTTCGGCGCAAACAAGACCTATCGAGGCTTTCTATTTGGGGTATTAATGGCAATCTTGACCGTTTACCTTCAACAAGTATTTTATTTTGAGACAGAATCAATCACTCTAATCAACTACACAGAAATAAACTTCTATTTACTAGGATTCCTGCTCGGTTTCGGAGCTCTTTTTGGTGACTTGGTAGAGAGCTTCTTTAAAAGACAAATGAATATTATATCTGGCAAATCCTGGTTTCCTTTCGATCAAATTGACTGGATAATCGGTGGTCTTTTATTCACAAGTTTGTATATCGCCATCACATGGGAATACATTTTAGTGTCAATAATCTTTTTCGGACTACTCCACCCAATAATAAATCTAATTGGCTATTATTTGGGCATCAAAAAAAACAAATTTTAAATGTGCATTTTAGATTGCCTTAACTAGCTAGTTGGGCTATGATCTGCCGGTAAACACACGTTTTCCTTTTGCCTGTCATTAAGAGTGCACAGTTTAAAGTAGATGGCACAAAGAAATAGTTTACAAAATTTATTCTTTCACACGTAAGAAAATGGCTAAAAAATTGTTTGTTGGTAACCTCGACTGGGGTGTAACCGACGAAGATCTACAAGCAAAATTTGCAGAATTTGGAGACATTGAAGAAGCAATCGTAATCAAAGACAAATTTTCAGGAAGATCAAAAGGTTTCGGTTTCGTATCATTCGCTGATGACGGAGCTGCAGACAAAGCTACCGAAGCTTTAAACGGACAAGACTTCAAAGGACGCGACATGGTCGTAAATGAAGCTCGTCCACCAAGAGAAAGAGACAACGAATTCTAAATTAGGAATTCTTAAGATATATCAAGAAAACAGAATGTGTGCAGTTCTGTTTTTTTGTTTTGTTAGCATACCCCCTTACCACCTCTGTAGCCTTACGTCAGGCGGATCATCTCCAAATTTGCGAATATAGTCTTGATGAGCTGCTATTTTGCGATTCATCATTGCAATAATCTTATCTTTATTTGCCGCGACTTTTTTGTTTCGCTTTGCACCTTCTCGCACCAAATCCATTGCCACATGATAACAACTCACTCCATTTCTAACCTTTAGGTCAAAAGGCGTTGTAGTAGATCCTTCTTCCTTATAGCCATGAATGATAAAGCGATCCGAATCAGCATGCGGCCAAAGTACAGCCTCAATATCATTTGTATATCCATGGTAATTAAATACTACAGGACGATCTTTTGTGAAATACTTACGAACACCAGTCTCACCCAAACAAGCTTGATTACTAGAACAGTAATCACCTAAACCAAGGGCAGTTAATTCAGAGACATTCACGTATCTAATCTTCAATTCCGGTGCAAAATCATGACATAACTTCACTGCATAGAGAGCTTCCTGTGTGAGATAATCTCCAGCAGAAGCCAAAACAACATCGGGATTACGAGTCTCCTGCTTGCCACCGACCCAATCCCAAACGCCAATTCCTACTTTTGCCTGCTTGCGAGCTTCCGCTAGTGTAAGCCATTGAGGCAACTCCCGCTTACCTGTAACTATCACACAAATCGAGTCTTTCCGCTTCAAAGTTTCTTCATAAGCAACTAATAAGCTATTTGCATCTGGTGGATAATATATCTGACACATTTTTGGATGTTTTTGTAGAACATTACTCACAAAACTTGGGTTTTGATGAGAATAGCCATTGTGATCCTGACGCCATCCAAGACTGGACAGAATGTAAACTGCGCTACCAATCGCTTTCCTCCAAGGCACCCTGAAAGCTTGCTTCATAAATTTCGCATATTGATCAACCATTGTAGAAATAATTCCCAAAAACGCCTCGTAACTCACCAAAATCCCATGTCGACCAGTCAAAAGATACCCTTGATACCAACCTTGAAGCGTATGCTCACTAAGCATCTCCATAACTCGCCCATCCGGCGCAAGATCTTCATCAGTTTTTTTAGTTGGCCACATATATGCACGCTTGGTTGTCTCAAAAACCGCACCCAATTTGTTTGACTCAACTTCATCTGGACAAAGCAAACGGAAATTCTTCTTATTCAATTTCATAACGTCACGCAAGAGTTTGGCACCCTGTCCCATTGGCCCAACACAAACCGATCCTCTACGTCTAAACTTAACCTCATACTTAGACAATTTAGGGAATTTAAGAGGTTTATAGAAATTGCCCCCAACAGCATGTTTATTCACACCCATGCGCAGATTTCCTTTTGGCACAAACTCCAAAATCTCAGACTTTGGTTTACCCTTTTTATCAACAAGCTCATTAACTTTATAACTTGAAAGCCACTTATTAACTGCATCCAAGGCCTCCGGCTCCTTATTCGGATGACCAACTGGGATACCGTGAGAATGAAAAGATCCTTCAACAATATGTCCATGATATTTATCAATACCTTTCCATCCTTTGGGAGTGCGCAACAAAAGAACTGGCCACTTTGGTTTCAGCGTAACCTTCCCACTTCTCGCTTTTTTCTGAACCGCACGAATCATTTGATAGGCTTTCTCACAAGCACTAATCATCTTTCGCTCAACATTCGGACCTTCAATAATGATTGGTTCATATCCATACCCTTTAAAAAGCTGGCTCAACTCAGTATTAGACATCGTTCCATAAATAGTCGGATTGCAGATTTTATAACCATTGATATGCACAATCGGAAGTACAGCTCCAGAAGTTTTAGGATTCAAAAACTTATTAGAATGCCAAGCTGCAGCCAGTGGCCCACTCTCAGATTCTCCATCTCCAACCACTGCGGCAACTATCAAATCAGGATTATCCATTACCGCACCAAAAGCAGTGCTTAAACTATAACCCAACTCACCACCCTCCAGTATAGAACCAGGAACAGTAGGTGTAACGTGACTAGGGAATTTCGTATAAGGCCAAGAAAAATCCTTAACAATTGCTTGAGTCCCCTTTTCATCAAGCTTGTATTGCGGATAGACCTCCTTCAAAGATTTTTCCGCAAAAAGATTTGCCAAAATCGCGGGCGCACCATGCCCAGGACCAGTGACAAAAAGCATGTTGCATTTATGCTTCCAAATCAGGTAATTCATGTTCGCATAAATAAAATTGAGACCAGGCACAGTACCCCAATGTCCAAGGATACGAGCCTTAAAATGCTCAGGCTTAAGACTTTCGCGAAGAAACACATTCTCTTTTAGATAAAGCTGCGCTGTTCCAAGGTAGTCCGTATAACGAAGATATTTCTTCATCCACCGAAGCGCGCGGGCATCACTTTTAGACATATAAATGAGGGTGAGGAAATTTATAAAATAATACCACAGGTGACTAACCGACTCAACAAATGATGAATCAGGCTTGACAAAAAAGCACATTGCGAACTAAAATAACCTCCAATTTTTTGAACTCCAAAAAATGGCAGAACTCCCCGAAGGCGTAAAGGCAGTTACACCAAAATCAGTAGCTGTTAGCAACGTGTTAGCAAATCTAGTAACGGAAACAGAAATTACCGAAACCATTGGACAGGAGATTTTAGATGAAGCTCAAAGATTATTGGAAGCATATCAGCGTATTCCTCATGCAAACTATGAAGAAAGAGCGGCAGCATATGATGCTTATCAAGTCCATCTTGAAGAACACAGTATTCCTACACGTAATAAGGAACAGGCAATAGCAAAACGTCTAGACGAAGTTAGAGGTCTTACCAGAGACAGGGTCGCAGCAGTTTTGAGTTTCATAAAAGCACAAGTACCAATCCCCGAAGAGCTGCTAACTCAAGAACCTGCAATAAACGATCTTGTAAAAGAATATCTACAGGCCTACGGCATTACAGATAGAATTTCTTTTCATGCGAAAATGTTTGGATATTCAGAAGATGGAACAGTTTGTGGATTCTATAAGAGCTGGGGAATTGGAGGATTGTTTCCCAAAAATCTAATGCAAATGGTTCTAGGCAGAAAATGGGCACATACAAATCCAACAAGACTAGAAGTTAGCGAAATCGGAGATAAACTATATGGACCTCTTGATACTGGTGAGTTAGCAGAAAGGTTAAGAGAACTTTTTGCACAACACGACATTCACAGTAGAGATGATCTTATAGGAACTCCCTATAGAGAAGTCACCAGCATCTTGAAAGGTTTTACAATAAATGCAGCCCCACAAATAATGGAAGCCTTCTTAAACAGCGGGGAACGATTTCAGATGAGAGGTCACGGTCATCTCCAAAGAATTGAAATGCTCGCAGATCACATCTATTGATCAGAGACCTCTTTCCCATATAAGGATGCCATCTTCATATCCGTATTTATACTGTCCCCTGCTTAACATGTGCGTATTTTCAAAATCAACCCACTTGAGTCTACCATTATCATCACGCAACATAGAACGTTTTATACATTCAGGGAATTCTCCCTCCCTGTTGGTACATTCTCCTACAATTCTCCTCTCATCCGGTACAACTACTCCATCAAACCCGTTCTGAGCCGCAAAATCAGTAACAACACCGTAAAGATAGTCATAACATGCCTTTACCGGAACCTTGTCCATAAAAGAATTAAATGGATTAGGTCCAAACCAAAGATATCTTTTTCCCGATTTAGTTTTGATATCTAATAACATCACAACAGAGACACATTCATCTGTATCTTCATCTTTTGTAACTAACTCAAAATAGTTACGGTTGGTCCACATAGTATGATCCCCGGCAATACAGAGATGTGCCCCCATCCTGGCATTTGCAGTTTCCTTGGATTTCATAAAATATGATCTCACACGTCGAGTTTTGGGTGACTTAACAACGCCATCTTCTTCCACCAAAACCTCTTTGTACTTAGACAATTCAGCGTTAATAGTAGAAATATCTCTGGAAAATAATTTCGTGAGCTCACGCTCAACATTAAAAAGATATCTCTTTCGTAATTCAAATAAATCAGGAACCAGCCGAATAAATCCCTCGAAAGTGCAACCCCCTTCTAGAGGAGAAAGTATCCCCGATAATTCATCATTAAACGCTAACAACTCTTGTTCGTCTTCAAAATCAATATTATTTCCAAATACTCTTCTTGCTTTAGCAGTTACCGCATTTTGCTTATCTGTAATTCTGTCGTTTTCAAAGATTGATCTAAATTGTGACTCTTGTTTTCCGGACAATTGTGACTTTTCTTCATTCTCACCACATAACTTAGAATAGCAGTCAAACACCGATTTATGGCCTTGATCAGAAGAGTCATTTCCAAATAATTCATGTCTAACTACATGCTTCAGATTTTCTCCATAAATTGTAGCCAATTGAATCCACGAAGCCCTCCTCACATTAATATCCTCCCCCGCACTCCTAACTTCATCTGCGGATTGTCTGACATATTCTTCAAAATTTTCAACATACACATACTTAAACTCAACAATAAGATCCAAGATTTCTGGTTTCAACACATACTTTCTGTTGTTCCTTCTTCTAAATAACTCAGATAAAAATAAACAAAGCATCTTTGCTCTTAAAGATAACCCACTAATCAACTTAAAAGCCGGATTTGCCTCTTGGTCAAACAATGAATCAACTTTTCGGACAAAATCAGCTTTCAAAGTAGCAGCATCCGCAGAACGCGCTTTCACAAATCGTTCAATCTTCCTCATCCTGCCATGATAGTCATAAAGCAACTCTATATCTTCTTCATCCCCCTCACGTAATTCGTATCCTTCAATTGCACTAAATTGAGCAGGATAACCATCTTGCTCAAATTCATAACGAGCTACAATATTGGATTTATCTTTACATTTAGCTGCATTAGCCTCATGAGAAGAATAATTCCCCTTAGGAAAAACCGTCTTTACCAACCAAGGAAATTCACACATCTCTCTTTCCTCATCAGTTATTTGAGTATCAGAAATCATATTACGACGCACAGATTCAAGCCCAGCCAAATATTCTGCCCTCCTCTCAGGATCCGAAATCAACAGTAATTTCGTAATCACCTCTACATTAAAAGGAAATTTTTCAAACCTTTCCAAATATTCATCAAAAATACTGCTATTATCAGCCGTGATTACCCCACTATTTATGAGTCTAACGTAAATCGAATAATTCGCTGCTCCAAAACGTGCAGTTAGTTTTTTTTGATTCTTCAACTTTTTAGTCGAATCTGTAAACACAGGCGCTAACCTAGATAAAGCCTGGAGAACTTTTGGCCCACTATCCCAAAATAAATCAGCAACAATTCTCATTCTTTCAACATCTGAACCATACAAAGATCTTGCCCGCAAAAAATGATGCAAGCCATTACGATGAGAGCTCGCTGAGACATCAATTAATATATGAATTGCGTCAGGATTAAAATCAAAATCTGGCAAAGCCCTTAAAAGCCCTTCAAAAGCGCTAATTGAAAGATCTCTTGCAGTCCTGGCAAGTCGGTCAAAGAGTTTATCATCACGAGCATAAACATGATAAATTTGTAACAGCATACGAATACGCAAATCTCCCGTAGAAGAATCTCTTTCTGCGATCTCACTAACCGCAGCTAATTTGTTATGATCATCAGGAAAAACCAATCTAGCTTCATCTATAGCCCTTACTCTAGATCCGATTACATTCCTCACAGCCTCCAGCTCAACAGCCAGAGAAAGTGCATCTTCATTGTCATCTAAACCACCCTCCGCTGGCACTCTACAAGCCATATATTTAGATTTTACAAGACAGTATTATCCCCGCATATGACAGTTTAGTCAATGGCACAGCTATAAAAGCGGACAGAAAAAAGGACTGGGAGGAACAATCATTGCTAGATCAAATGAGCGATTAGAATGAAACTCCTCTCAAATGATCAACAAGCTGATCATAGTTGTCCACAATTTTTTGCGTCGCAGATTTTCCTAAATCCCCACCTTTAACAAGGTCAGTCGTACCGCCCTTCGTCAAAGGGACTAGCCTTAATCTACGCCATATATCCCCTTTTCCATTGTTAAACTGAATATCAAAATCTGGATACACCAACGGTTTCCAAAAGGCTGCTAATTCCTCCACCACTCTCGAACCATAGCTTTCATCAGCCCCATGAACATCACTTTCCAAGTGCTCATCTTCCAAACCTTCAACCGATTTCCCAGCCGCAGCCAAAAGATTTTTAAGGCCAAATTTTTGAACAATATCTGGAGATGAATGCGCACTCAACATTTCAGTTACTGATGGAGCTATCAAACCAATCTCCTCAATTTTGCCCCCCTTTCCTTCATCAAGAAAAACTTCCCTCCACCATGGCCTTTGGAGATCCGTTGCAGTAGTAAAGGGCGTTGCTAAACCTTCGGGCTCGATGTGTACCTGCAGAAGAGCAGATTCATCTCCATAGTGATATACGGTCCTGCCCATCCTAAATCTCTCAACACTTACATGCACTCCCTCTCGCTCCCCCCTCGCCTTCAAAGCAGTATACAACTCACCAGGAAATGTTTCTAAAAAATCTCCTTCATCTGCTTGGTCATCCATTTGTCTCCTCCTCTCTTCCGCTCCAGGTCGAGATCTTATACGCCTCTCCATTTCTTCAAATGCATCTGCCATATCATATTTTTGTTAAATTTATTTATGCTGCACGCCTTGTTTTACGTCGAGCTTTACGCTGAGCCTTACGTCGAGCCTTTCGTTTAGCCCTACCTTGAGATTTTGGTGATCTCACTCTCGGCTCTCTTGTAAGTGGTTTTTTAGGTGGTTTTGCTGGTTCAGCCGTTGTTGCCCTTGGCGGTTGCTTCGCAGCAAAATATCCACTAAACCCCTCTGATCCAATCACACTTTGTCCCGCTTCATTTTGTACTCTAATTCTAATATTTTGTCCATCACCCTGTTTTAGACTGCGAAAAGCCTCATAGGCTCTCCATATCTGATACTCACCAAGTCCCACTTCCACCCCATATTTATTTCCACGAATATCAACCGCCTTCTCCGAAACCGTAGTTTTGTTCATTTCTTCAAACTTGGCTTGATCTACAGTGAGTATCAATTCACCCCCTGGTGTAAATGAAACCTTGGTAACACTTTCACAACCACCAAAGTGCCTGATAGACTGGGTATTTACATGCTTTACTAATGAACTAAACTTAGCCTCAGGGAATTTACTCACTTCAGCCTCATACTCTGGCTTACTCAGGACCTCTCCCATAATCTTCATCTTATAATCCTGAATGAGATCACGTATGTTTGAATCAGCCGAAACATCAAGCTCAAGTGTTGCAAATATGTCAGCGTAATTTGGATTTGAAAGAATTTCAGCTAATGTCGGCTCACCCTTCTTTCTAGACGTTTCCAACTCACTAAGAAGTAAACCCGTAGGGGGAATTCTCCCCTCAACAGGGCCCAGTCTATGATATATTTCACGGAAAGCCTCCGTTCTCTGTATCGGTGAGAATCTCTCCATAGTCATATCAAGATTATCAGCAAGTCTGATTGAGAAATTTAATGGATACTGCTCAAGCGTTGTTTCTTTGTATTCAATCCCCAAAACCAGTCCACCCTCTTTTTCACCTTTGCCACCAGCAAAGTCCACATTTCTCCCTTTAAATAAACCCTCGGGAGTTAAAGAGCCAGGATCATCGGGCCTTACAAAATCAAAGTCTTTAGGCGAAAGACCCGCATTCCATAATTCCCTTTTCATTTTTGCTTCCACCTTTTTAGTACAAACTACTTTAGGCCTTTCTGTATGACCTTTTTCCTGATAGTAATTGTATACTTCAACGATATTTCCTGAATCCATCAAGAAATATCCATGACCTATCCTTACTTTCGCCTCACGAGTCATTTCCACTTTATCCGCTGAATGAAAGAGAATTGCAGTTTTGAAATCATGCATCAACAAGTTAAAATCAGCCCCTTCAGTTGTTATCACACCTTTCATTATCGCAAGAAACTCTGGAGTCGCCGCAATCTCTGCGCCTGTAAGTCCATGAAGCGCTTTACCTAACTCTCCAATTTCCGGATATCCAAAATCATGATAGATGGCAACCAATTTAACCATGGCTGCACTTTCAGCCTCAGAGATACCATATTTTTCCTGCATACTTTCAATAATCTTCGGATTATCAGTCATTATTTTTTCTATATGGGTTTTAACGTTTAAACTATGATCAAAACCATGGCTCACATATTGTTCAGGGTTATCAAAATGCTGCTGTAAAGCATGTTGCTCAATGTGCGTACGTAACGCTTGCTCAGCTTCTGGCGAGAGATTTAAACCCTCAAATACCGTATCTATTCCAGCTCGAGTCTCAGGGTCTGCGACAAAATCAATTGCAGATTCATATTTATCCATAATCGACTCCAACGTCCCTGGATCCTGATCAGAATAAGTCTCTTGCAGATATTCACGAAGCTTAGCCTTCGTTTCAGCTTGAGCTTTGGCTTTAGCTTCAGTCTCAACTTCAGTCATTGCTTCCACAGGTGCCGCCTTTCCTTCTACCACTGCTTCCACAGGCCCAGCTTCTGCTTCAGGTGCTACCTCTGCCTCCGCCACTGCCTCAGCAGGTGCTGCCTCCGCTTCTTCTGCCTCTACCTCAACCTCCGCTTCCGCTTCTGCCTCTGACTCTGCTTCCCCTTCTGATTCAGTATGAGCACCTGGTTCTCCATCGACCGCTGGTTGAGATGCTGCTGGTTCCCCCTCACTTTCACTATCTATCCCTGCAGCCACCCCAGCTGCCGCTCCCACAGGTTTGGCTTCAGCAACTTCTGCCTCACCCTCAACCTTTCCTGAAGCCCTAAACTTTACAACTTCCTCACCCTTCACCGCTTCAAATTCTCCAGACTCAGGATCACCATTAATAACAAAACCACGTCTACCCAGGTATTCCGCAATACCTATCTTTCCTTCTGGTGTAGTCTGGCTATATTCATAGTTATCTCCACTAACACGTTTAACTCCATAAAGACGCTCTGCGGTACTCTTTCCCTCTTTATCCATGCCCTCCGTAATAGTCTTCCTCATAGTCATGCTCTCAGTAGTTGGCTTAAATGTCATCTTATTGGTCAAAATCGTTCCATCTTTCAATGCAATTTTAGCGTCCACCAAAATCGTCCCATCTGGACTTGTTTCTACATCAAACCCCTTTTTCCCATATTCTCCCTCCAACTTAGCAATAAATTCCTGAGTTTTAGAGGCATCGTAACTCCAAGCCGTCTCAGCTCTATTTCCTTTAGCACTAG
>CAZCLD010000020.1:0-21055 GCA_964499425.1 uncultured Candidatus Peribacteria bacterium
AGTTTGAGAGTCTTATTTAAGAATGTAAATGATAAAGGAATTTTCATCGCTTCCAGTGCTTCCTTTGAAAATTCCTTACCCTCCGGCTTCTCACCTGATTCTTCTCCTTGAACTTCACCAAGTTCCACAGCATCAGGTTGCTTCAGTGCCTTTGCCTCCTCCGGAGTCACTTTTTTCCATTCCTTTCCATCGTAGTACATTCCCGCTGGCGCATCATAATTTGTACCATCAGGATTTTGAAATGAATCGATAGGTTTTTTCAGTTTCTCTACTGGCTTCGACATTTCAAGAGGCGCCCTTTCACCATCGACTGGTTCAGCTTCAGCATCAACAAGGGTTTGATCTTGCTCCTCTCCAACTCCAGGTGTATAACCTGGCTCACCCTCTTCCGCCACCCCCTTGGCTTCCGCCTCAACTGGTACAGCCTCAGTACCAGCTCCTCCAGGTTTCTCGCCAGCCTTAACCTCACCCTCACCAGCAGCACCCGCCTCAGCTGCAGGCTTTGGATTCGCCTCCGCCTCCTTCTGTTCTTCAGATTTTTCCTCACCAACATATTTAGTCTCATCAGCAAATTCGACCTTTACACTCAAACCAAGCATAGCTGACATCGCGTTAATAGTTTCCGGACCGACTTTTCCATCAACTCTAACCCCCAGCATCCCCTGCAAAGGCTTAATTTTGTCTTCAGGAAACCCAGCAGCAGCTAAATTCTTATTTATTTTGTCACATTCCCCACTTTTCTTTCGATAAGTTGTAAGACTAATAGACTTAACAATAGCACCTTTAGGTTTTCCTGTTTTGTCATATAAAGGCTCCAAAGTTTGATAAATATCAACTACATCTTTGCGCTCGTTAAACTTGGCCAGAGCCTCATTTGTCTTTGCCCAAACCGCTTTCAGCTTATCCGCAGCCTTTTTTCCAACCGCATCTATTTTCCCCTTCCATGTATCAACTAATTTTCCTAGTTTTCCCCTAATCGTTTCCTTGTGTTTTTCAGCCACCGGAGACGCCTTTATTTTCCCCTCAATAGCATCAAACTTCGCATTTACCTCAGTTTCATCAACAATATCATCAGGTTTGTCCTTTTTTTCAGGTTTCTCCTTCGCAATCTCAGCCTGAATCTGTTTTTCCTTAGCTGAAGCCGCACCTCCAAGCCTTTCTCTTGAGAAGAATAATAATCGAGATTCACCTGTATTTTCAGGGTTTATAGTCATAATTCCTCAATTTCCTTAAGAAGTTTCTCACTCTCGATATCCTCCTCAATCTCTTCCTTTTTGATGGATTTTTTCTCCTCATCCTTAAAAAGCTGCTCTCCACTCTCCATATAATCCTCATTTATCTGCCCTTTTTTGGCTTTTTCTTCAATTTTGACATCAGAAACAGCTTGAGCCTCCTGTTGCAAAATCTCTAAAAGAGCCTTTTGCTCTTTTTCAGTGATAAACTCAAGCATAGTGAGATACAAAGCTTTTTTCTGCTTACTCATACCCCCACTCGCCTCAATGAGTTTTTTTATTTCTTTTTTCATGACATAATTCGATCAGCGTATTATACCACAAAACAGCCTCTACGTCTACTCTCCAACCAGTGATCAAAGTCACTTGCCCCAGATATACAAATCACCTATAGTCCAAGCATGGAATTCTTCCTCGATACAGCAAATATAGAAGATATTAAGAAATATGCGACATGGGGCCTGGTCGATGGTGTAACAACAAATCCCAGCCTTATCGCTAAAGAAGGTGTTTCTCTTGAAAAACGCATCAAAGAAATTGCAGAAGTAGTAGATGGCCCAATCAGCTCAGAGGTGATAGCTACCGATGTCAAAGGGATGGTAAAAGAAGGCAGAGAAATGGCAGATTGGCATCCAAATGTATATATAAAAGTACCAATGACACCTGATGGCCTTCAGGCGGTACAAGAATTCAACAAAGAAGGGATAAGAAGCAATGTCACTTTAGTTTTCTCATCAAGCCAGGCCCTTCTCGCAGCAAAAGCAGGCGCTACACTAGTCAGCCCTTTTATTGGACGACTAGATGATATGTCCGAGGATGGAATGGGTTTAATCGCTGAAATCGTTGATATTTACGATAATTATGATTTTGACACAAAGGTTTTAGTCGCTTCAATAAGAGATCCAAGGCATGTCACAGACTCCGCTGTTTTAGGCGCAGATATCTGCACTATTCCACCGGCAATTTTCGACAAATTAGTAAAACATCCACTTACAGACACCGGCATCAAGCGCTTTTTAGAGGATTGGGAAAAAGTAAAAGGCAAACAGTAAAATGTTAACTTTAGATATTTCAAACCTACATAAGATTGATCCTTCTCATGGACTCACCGAGAAGGAAGTTTCTGATGAAAACTCAAAAATTCAGGAATTTCTAGAAAAAATTGAAGCTCGCGACCAGGGATTTCATAGAATACTCGATCAATCACTAGATGAGATCAATAATTTCGCGAAAACCGCAGATTTCGAGAACATCATAGTTTGCGGTATTGGCGGATCATCACTCGGGGCCATTTGTCTTAAACAAGCCTTAACCCACCTCTTCAAAACCCCAAAGCTCTATGTACTCGACAATATCGACCCTTCCTTAATTTCAGAAGTCGAAGATATAATCAACTATGAGAAAACCCTCTTCATAATCATTACAAAATCCGGAGGCACAGCAGAAACACTTTCCCAATACCACTACTTCAGAAGCAAAGTTAAGGAAAAGAACCTTGATCCAAAAGACCATTTCGCATTCATAACTGATCCAGAGAAAGGATCTCTAAGAGAAATTTCAAGCGCCGAAGAAATACCAACATTCAATGTTCCACCAAACGTTGGCGGACGCTTTTCAGTGCTTACCCCAGTAGGACTACTACCTTCAAAACTAATCGACATCAATATCGACAAACTTCTCGCCGGAGCAAAAACACAGCGAGATAAATTCCTCTCAAAACAAGACAATCCAGCTTTCACCCTAGCAACCATCCAGTATTTACTCAGCCAGAAGGGTAAGAATATCAACGTGATGATGCCTTATGCACAGCGCCTAACCCGCCTAGCAGATTGGTATCGCCAATTACTTGCAGAATCCATTGGAAAGAATCTGGAAACCGGCCTAACCCCGGTTAATGCACTGGGCGTCACCGATCAACACTCTCAACTCCAACTCTACAATGCTGGGCCCAATGACAAACTCATAATCTTCATTGAAGTCGAAGATCTCGGTAAAAAAGTCCAAATCCCCAAACATTTCGATGGGAAATTGAGTTTCAATCAACTCATAGACATAGAAAAAAGAGCAACCGAGGACTCTCTCACAAAAAGCGATAGACCAAATATTACAATTAAGCTAGACTCCATTTCAGAAGAATCACTCGGAGAATTATTCATGTTACTAGAGGGTTCAATCGCTTTTCTAGGAGAATTTTACGGCATCAACGCCTTTGACCAACCCGGCGTAGAGCTCTCCAAAAAACTTACAAAACAGTATGTTGAAGACCTTACCTGAGATAGGGAAACCACTTGAAAAGGAACACATATCCTTCCTAAAAACATTCGCAAAAGCAGCTCGTCAGTCCCTCTTAAAAATGGTCACAAATGCGCAAAGTGGACACCCTGGCGGATCACTTTCCAGTATCGATTACTTAGCGCTTCTCTACACTTTCATTATCTCTCAAACAGGCGAAAAAGTTGTAATAAGTCACGGTCACATATCACCTGCCGTTTATAGCATCCTGGCAGAAATGGGATACATCCCAAAAGACGATGTAGTAGAAAATTTTCGAAAAGTCGGCTCAATTTACGAAGGACATATAACACGACACGTACCCGGTATTGAATACGGCACCGGCCCCCTAGGCGTCGGCGTATCGGTAGCATCAGCCTTCGCACTAAACGATCGCAGCAAGAAATCGTTCTTCCTCGCAGGAGACGGAGAATGCCAGGAGGGTCAAGTCCATGAAATGATGGATTTCTCACAACATCACAAACTAAACAATCTGATCGGCTTCATCGATTACAATAAAGTCCAGTTAACTGCCAGCCTCGAAGAGACAATGAATATCGATGTCATCGGTATGTTCAAAGGTGGAGGATGGACAATTATAGAAGCAAACGCACACAATTTTGAAGATATGTGGAATGCACTCGGAGAAGCTTATCGATCCGATAAACCTGTTATCATAATCGGCCACTCAATAATGGGACAGGGTTCAGATTTTATGCAACCAGCCGGCGAACAAATCAAAGCTGACTGGCACGGCAAAGCTCCAAAACCGGAAGAAATCGAAGCAGATTTAAAATCCCTAGAACCAAGCACCGAAGAAGCAGAAACCCTCGAAAATTTCCGCACAAACTTCGTCAAATGGACACCAGAAAAAAACAAGTACCCAGAACTACTAAGCAAAAACGAAATTGACACAGGCACTCCCCTGCTCTACGAACCAGGAGAGCCTTACGACTGTCGCGGAGCATACGGAAAGGCGCTTCTTGATCTAGCCAAAAACAATCCACAGGTGATCGCCCTCACAGCCGACCTTAAGGGGTCTGTAATGACAAAACACGTTTCTGCAGAACTTCCAGACCAATACATCGAATGCGGAATCGCAGAACAGCACATGGTCTCAGCCGCCGGAGGGCTTTCTCTCACAGACAAAATACCCTTCGCTTCAACATTCGGAGCCTTTATAAGTAGTCGTGCCAAAGATCAGGCCAGAGTAAATGATATCAACCATACAAACGTAAAACTGGTGGCCACTCACTGTGGACTTTCCGTAGGTGAAGACGGCCCCACTCATCAAGCCATAGACGACGCTGGGTCCTTTCTCGGATTTTACAAAACCATGGTAATTGAACCAGCCGACGCAAACCAATGCGACAGGATTATTCGCTATATCTCATCCCACTATGGCAATTTCTACGTAAGAATGGGGCGCCACAAATTTCCAGTCATAACAAAAGAAGATGGCACAGCTTTTTACGATAAAGATTATTCATATAAATATGGCCGCAGCGACGTGATTCGCGAAGGATCGGACATCACAATCGCAGCTACAGGTTCTATGGTGACAGAAGCGTTGAAAGCCCGCGAAATGTCAGACAATCCATCAAGAATCGAAGTAGTTGCAGTTTCTTCCATTAAAGAATTCGACCAAACATTGACTGACTCAATCAAAAAAACTGGCAAAGTAATCACCGTAGAAGATCACAACTCCCTTTCTGGCTTAGGAGGACAATTGGCTCGACACCTCGCAAAAGAAGGCATCCAAGTTGATTCATTCAAAATGATTGCACCCGAAGAATACCAACTCTCTGGCAAATCCATGGAGCTTTACCGAGAAGCTGGTATAGATGCAGAAGCGATTAAACAGGCTTTTTTGTAGTTCCCAGATATACAAGTATTTGCTACAATACAGGCAATTAACCTCTTCATGATGACCAAGAAAAAAAAATCAGTAAAACAAGAACTCAAAAAACATGATTTCAGAGTGGCAATCTTTGGATCTGCCAGAATAAAGCCAAATGATGATGTATATAGACGCGTATATAGACTGGCAAAAGAAGTCGGAAGACATGGCTTTGATGTAGTTACAGGTGGCGGCCCAGGATTAATGGAAGCAGCAAATGCAGGCCACGAAGAGGGAGACAAAAAACACAGATCTGACAACATCGGACTAACTATCCAACTACCATGGGAAGCAGACGCAAACAAACACCTCGAAATGAAACAGCACTTCAACAAGTTTTCAGGGCGCTTAGACACTTTCATGGCTCTATCCAATGTGGCAGTAATAGTCCCGGGAGGTATTGGCACATGTCTCGAGCTCTTTTATTGCTGGCAACTTATCCAGGTCAGACACATACACCCAATACCAGTAATTCTCATAGGAAAAATGTGGTCACAACTAATAAGTTGGGTCAAAAAATACCCTCTAAAAGATGGCCTAATTAGTCCAAAGGATTTGGATAATATCCATATTGTCTCCAGCAATAAGAAAGCTATGGAGATAATTATGAAAACACACAGAAAATTCAAGAAGGACAAGAAAAAACATTCCAACACTCAATACATAAAATAAGATGGCAAAGATAGGTTTAATCGGATTGGCAACAATGGGAAAAAACCTTGCACGCAATATTGCCCGCAATTTTAGTATAAGTGTTTACAATCGAAGTACTGAGAAAACTGAGGAGTTTTTGGAAGAATTCAGATCAGACAATCTTACAGGAGAAAAAACACTGGAGGCTTTTGTAGAATCCCTCGAAAAACCACGCAAAATCATCTTGATGGTAAAAGCAGGTGATCCCGTTGATGCGGTAATTGAACAACTTAAGCCATTATTAGAAGACGGAGACATCATCATTGATGGCGGGAATTCACATTACCAAGATACTAAGCGTCGCCAAGAAAGCCTCTTGAAAGAAGAAAAAACCCTAATAGGAATGGGAATAAGCGGTGGAGAAGAGGGCGCCCTAAACGGCCCCAGCATGATGCCCGGAGGAGACAAAAAATCATATGATTCCCTAGAAGAAATCCTAATGGCAAGTAGTGCAGAGGATGGAGCCGGAGGCAAGTGCATTGCATATATTGGTGAAGGTCCATCCGGCCATTTTGTAAAAATGGTACACAACGGTATCGAGTATGGGATCATGCAATTAATCGCCGAAGCCTACGACATTCTTAAAAAAATCGGAAAACTCTCAAACAAAGAATTAGCTGAAACCTTCGCTAATTGGAATAAAGAAAACCCCTCTTACTTACTCGAAATCACAGCAAAAATTTTCGCCAAAAAAGATGAAGGAACCGGACAAGATCTCATAGACTTAATCAGAGACAGCGCCAAACAAAAAGGCACGGGCAAGTGGACAACAGAGGCTGCTTTTGATTACGGAGTATCCACTACCACAATAAACGCCGCAGTCGACGCCCGGATCAAATCCGGAGCTTTAAAAGATCGCCAAATGGGCAAAGAATTCCCTATCAAAACACTAGAATCAGAAACCCCTGAAAACCTCAAAGAAATAGTACATGATGCACTTCATCTTTCTACTATGTGCACATACTTCCAAGGTTTCGGTCTTCTCCAAACCACCAGCACAGAAAACAACTGGGATCTCAACTTGTCTGAAATCGCCCGTATCTGGCGAGGAGGTTGTATCATAAGATCGGATTTCCTCGAAAAACTACAAATAGCTTACGGCCCAAACGCCCCCAAGACAGGCGAAGTAATAGACTCTTTCGGAGGGAAAGACCAAGAAAACTGGAGAAAAGTAGTCCAACTAGCCATCGCCAATGCTATCCCAGTCCCTACCCTCACCGCAACCCTCTCAAGCTACGATTCCCTAGCAGCAGAAAACCTCCCCCAAAACCTAACTCAAGCCCAAAGAGATTTCTTTGGCGCCCACGGCTTCGAGCGCACCGACAAAGAAGGCAGCTTCCACACCGAGTGGGAATAAATATCACGTCCTTCCTAGACGCAAAGTTGTAAACTACACCTGAAATTGTTATTCTTCATCCAATGAAAATATATAAACGCAAAAACCCTTTCGTACTGATAATATTCGGAGCTTCCGGAGATTTAGCTCAACTAAAACTCTTTCCAGCACTCTATAGTCTGGCAGAGCAAGGACGATTCCCGAAAAACTTTTACATAGTCGGTTTTGCCAGGAGCAAAATGACACACAAACAATTTCAGGATCAATTCAAAAAGAGCATAAAAAACGGCAACCCCAAAGTAATCAAAAAGCTCGTAGATCATCTCTACTATTTCCAAGGTCAATACGACAAATTAAGTGACTTTAAGAACCTTCGCAAATACATAAAAACACTTACCAAAAGCAATCAAACAACTAAACTAGCTTATTTCTCCGTGCCTCCAATAGTTTTCAAAAGCATCATTCAAAATCTCGGCGAATCCAAAAGACCAGGCGCAGAGGACCTTCGCCTCATCATCGAGAAACCCTTTGGCGAAGACGCAGACACCGCCCGCGAACTTTTCCACTTTACGGCACGCTATTTTGACGAAGACTGTGTTTATCTTCTGGACCACTACCTCGGGAAAAGCGCAGTACAAAGCATCCTAACCATCCGGCATTCAAATAGACTTCTTAACTTAATGATGAAGGGACCTGAAATTGCCAATGTTCAAGTCAGCGCATTTGAAAAAGTTGGTGTATCACAAAGAGCAGGTTATTTCGACAAAGTTGGTACAACTAAAGACATGGTTCAGTCCCACCTTCTTCAAATCTTGGCACTGATCGCAATGTCCATCCCCATCACCGAAAAACATGAAGCCCTGCAACGCGAAAAAAACAACATTCTTTCCGCACTCAAATTCAACGAATCAAAGCAGAACATTGTTCTCGGCCAATATGACAGCTACAAAAAAGAGAAAGACATCCCCAAAAGATCACGCACAGAAACATTCATGGCAACCCGTCTCTTTATCGATAGAGAATCCTGGTACAAAACACCTATTTATATTCGCACAGGGAAAAAACTTCAAGAAAAACACACATACATTGTCGTAGAGTTAAAGAAATTTGCTTTTCAACCAAAAAACGAAGAACCAAACCGCCTAATTTTCGAACTTTTCCCCGATGAAAAAATCACAGTCCGGCTAGTCAACAAACAAGGTGCTAGCGACAGATACCAAACTCTATCAACATCAGATTCCCTCGCCTGCGTTGGAGATGACTGTCTTACAGAACACGCTCTGCTCATACTAGACGTACTCCGCAAACGCCGAATAAACTTTCTTAGCTTTCAGGAAATCATCGCAGCCTGGAAAATAACAGATTCAATAACCAACTTCATAAAAAGAAACCGCATCAAAATCGAAAACTACAAAGACGGATCATACGGACCAAAATCCCAAGAAAGACTGACAAACATGGACGGATTCAAATGGTTTGACGTACACTAAGCACGAAGCGATAGCGAAGTGCCCTCACACAATCTCTAATGAACGCACAAACCTTCAATACAGAATTAGCCTGGGTTAGAGCCACCATCTCCTTCATCAAATCCCTTGCGCCACAGACTATAGCTCTCTCCGGAGGTTCGACTCCTCAACCAATCTACAAAGAGCTTGAAGAAATCCCCTCTCAATTCTACCAAGTCGACGAACGATACGTGCCTATCAAGCACCCCAATTCAAATCACCACATGATTAAGGAAACTCTTTTTCAAAAAACTAATGACACATCCAATTTCCATTATTTCGACACATCACTCTCTATCAAAGAAGCCCTAGAGCAATACAAGAATGAGCTCCAAAAACTTCCTAATTTTCCAAAACAAAGCTTCGATCTCTCCATTTTAGGAATTGGCCCAGATGGCCACACCGCATCACTTTTCCCAGACAGCTCCGGAGCTCAAAATGCCCAACCTGTTAAATCACCCACCCCGGAGCTAGCCGTGGCCCACACAACAACAACCGAATTCGCAATCAAAGACCGCCTTACCATAACCTTCAAAACTATTCTGGCCTCAAAAAATCTTCTTGTTCTACTCAGAAACAAACCAGGAATCTTAAAAGAGCTCGAAAATCCCAGCAAAACTCCAGAAGAATTTCCAGCACTCAAACTCCTAGATCATCCCCGACTAACCATCCATTCATTTGACGAAAAGTCCTAAAGCTCTATAATCTACGAGCTTCGTTGTTCAAAGCGCAATCGCAGCCACGAACACAAGCACCCATCTTTGAACCCAGTTGAGAAAGGTCTGCCCCCTTGAAAACACCGAGAGAACCAGACAAGGACGACAATTCCGGAGCACCCGAAATACCAGGTTTCGAGATCGCAATAGCGGTCAGCGTCCTCATAGGGCTGGTCATCATGGCCTGGAGATACTTCTCGCAATGAGTAACGAAAACAAATTCGCACTCCTCATGATTGCTTCCCTCATAATCCTCCTCATCATCGAACTCGCAACGACGTGAAAAGATGCCAACGGAGTGGCTGGCTCGAACGCAAGACGCAGTTCGCCGCCGCTCCACACTCCCATAACCTCAAAAACATGCCAAGCACAACCAGTATCAAAAAAGGAATAGCAATAAACCACAAAGGCCAACCCTGGCTAATAATTGAAGACACACATGTCCATCCCAGCCGCGGCAGTGCTTTTACTCGAGCAAAAATGCGCAATCTAAAAACCGGACAAGTTCTCGAGGAAACATTCCGCTCTGGAGAGTCAGTCGAGCTCGCTGACACAGCCAGGAACAAATGCCAATACCTTTATAACGACGGCACCGCTTACCACTTCATGGATAACGATACCTACGATCAATTCCACCTCGAAGACATTGGCAACGCCAAAGACTATCTTCTCGAAGGCACTCAGTGCTATGCCCTGCACATCGACGGCACCCCAGTCAGCATCCAACTCCCACCCAAAATGGAATTCAAAGTTACACAATCCCCTCCAGGAGTTAAGGGAGACACCGCTACCGGTGGCTCCAAAGAATGCACAATCGAAACCGGCCTAAAAGTAAAAGTGCCCCTTTTTATCAAAGAAGGTGAAGTCATTATAGTTAATACAGAAACTGGTGAGTATATGAGCAAAGCCTAGAGCCCAGTCTTTACTAAAATCAATTTCCCAACTACCATACACGCATGCTCGATATAAAATTCATCATCGAAAACCCTGGATTGATCAAGCAAGGTGCTGCAAAAAAGCGCATCAAAGTTGAAGTTGATAAAATTGTAAAACTTTACGAAGAAAGGAACGAAAAGCTCCAAGAAATTGAAGCTCTTCGCGCACGCCAAAATGTAGTTTCCAAAGAGATACCCAACAGTGGCAAAAAAGAAGCCCTCCTAAAAGAGATGGGCACCGTCAAAACTCAGATCAAATCACTCGAACCACAAATCCAAAAACTCGAAGAACAAATCGACGAACTAGCCCAAAACGTCCCCAACCCGCCACACGACTCTGTCCCCGAAGGCGAAGACGAAGAAGATAACGAAGTAGTCACCACGCATGGCAAAAAACCAAAGTTCGACTACGATCCAAAAGACCACATTAAGCTCGGCAAAGATCTAGATATCATAGACATCGAACGCGGTACACGCACATCAGGCGCCCGCTTTTACTACCTCAAAAACGAAGCAGTCCTATTAGAGTTCGCCTTAGTTCAGCATATTATCCACAAATTAACTTCCAAAGGATTCTCTCCAATAATCCCACCAGTTTTAGTTAAGGAAGAAGCAATGTATGCTACTGGATTCTTCCCCGCTGACAGAAATGAAATCTACCATGTCAATCCATCACACGAAAAAAATCCTGAAGGCGACGATTTATTCCTAGTCGGCACTTCCGAAGTCCCCCTCAACATGCTCCACGCCTCTGAAATTCTCGACAAAGAAAAATTGCCAATGAGATACTGCGGTTTCTCAACATGCTTCCGACGCGAAGCTGGTTCATACGGCAAAGACACCGCCGGAATCATCCGCGTACATCAATTCGACAAAGTAGAAATGTTTAGCTTTTGCCATCCTGACAAATCAGGAGAGGAACACGAATTAATCCGCGAAATAGAGGAAGAAATAATGCAAGAACTCGGATTCCACTACCAAGTAGTCAATATATGTGGCGGAGATCTAGGTGCCCCAGCAGCCAAAAAATACGACATCGAAGTTTGGATCCCCACACAAAATAAATTCCGGGAATTAACTTCTTGCTCAAATTGCACAGATTTTCAATCTCGCCGCAGCCAAATTCGCTTCAAATCTGAAAAAGGAAATACATACACACACACACTAAATGGCACCGCAATCGCAATCGCCCGCACTCTTGTTGCAATCCTCGAGAACAACCAACAAAAAGATGGCACAGTAAAAATCCCCGAAATCCTACAACCATATATGGGCGGTAGAACAAAGATTGAAAAGAAGTGACACCTTCCAAATTTGCCCTCTAGCTTATTGCTCCAAGACCTTTTTCGTGCTAAAATATACTAAGTCATAAAAATAAAAC
Organism: uncultured Candidatus Peribacteria bacterium; assembly: GCA_964499425.1. Classification (GTDB taxonomy): domain Bacteria; phylum Patescibacteriota; class Gracilibacteria; order UBA1369; family LOWO2-01-FULL-3; genus JAQBYK01. Next base: position 11,973 of record CAZCLD010000020.1, read on the forward strand.
ATGCTGCTTCTTTGCACAGATTCGCTAAAAGGATATGGACTAAATCGAATTTTCGATTTAACAAAAAAAGCCGGCTATGATGGCATCGATCTATCCATCGATTTAAAGCAGTACGACACCTTCAATGCGGAGTATGTTAAAAGTCTAGTTGATCAATATCAACTGCCTGTTCACGCTATATCCGCTCCGAAAGATATTAAACCTAAGAAGTTCAAAGAGATCGTAGCTTTATGCAAAGAAGTCGGTGCGAAAGTAATAGTTCTCCAACCACCAAAAATTACAGAATTCAAACTACAAACCTATCTAAAAAAAGAGATTCCAAAAATCCGTGAAAAAGAATTCATCTCAATAGCTCTTGAAAACGCTCCGAAAGGAACATTCCTTGGAATCCTCAAAGAACACGCCATGTCAAACACCCAAGACCTCAAGAAATTCAAACATATCTCTCTAGACACAGCTCGAATTGGAGAAATGCAAAAAGACCTTATCCGAGCATATACATCATTCAAGAAATTCTTAGTACACATCCATCTATCAAACGTTTACCACGGAAAGAAATATTCTCCACCAACAGAGGGAGTATTACCACTAGAAAGTCTACTCACCAAATTAAGACAAGACAAATATCCCGGGGCAATCGCTCTAAAAATTCTTCCAAAACACCTAAAGGTCGGCAAAGATGAAACCGTTTTAGAAGAACTCGAACGAGCGAAAAAATTCTTCGACAAATATTATACAAACGTCCAAATAACAGAGGAATCAGAAGAAACACCTGCTGAGAATCCTGCAGAAACACCAGCTGAAACACCTCCAGAGGGTTCAAATGAAACACCTCCCGAACAACCTCCTGCTTAAAACCATCTTCTTGTGTTAGAATAGGAGGGATGATTCAAATAAAAGCGGTTTCAAGAATATTCAGATCAGAAACAGCACTCCAAGATATTAATCTTGAAATTAAAGAGGGCGAATTTGTAGCATTAATGGGTCCATCCGGATCAGGAAAATCCAGCCTACTCAATATAATAGGAGGATTGGACTCACCAAACGAAGGTGAAGTATTCGTCAGCAACAAACGCATCAGCAATTTAAGCGACCGCGAACTATCAAAGTATAGAAATAGTTCTATTGGATTCATTTTTCAAGAATTCCATCTCGAATCCTTCCTGAGTGTCAAAAACAACGTTCTTTTGCCAACTTTTTTCAACCACCCCAGCAAAAAAGACGAAAAATACGCTAAACAAGTAATCAAAGAGGTGGGTCTAGATAACAAATTAGACACACGAGTAGGTGAACTTTCGGGTGGCCAAAAGCAACGCACAGCAATTGCACGAGCCTTGATTAATCATCCAAAAATAATTCTCGCAGACGAACCAACAGGTAACCTCGACCTAAAAACCGGCAAAACCATTCTTGATCTACTCAAAAAACTACACAAAAGTCACTCAACTACACTTATAATCGCCACACACGACCCAGAGATCGCCAGAGCCGCAGAGAGAATTATCAAACTCGAAGACGGAAAAATATGCTAACAAAACTCGCCCTACAAAACATCAAAGAGAAAAAATTCAGGACCCTCCTGGCAAGTTTAAGCATAGCCATTGGGACAGCATCTCTGATTGTATTTTTAGGTCTATCCAGCGGCATCAAATCAGCCACATTTGAAGAGATAGAAAAGAAAAGCCCACTTACACAGATTACTGTTCGTCCCAAAACAGACGAAACCGGCGTAGTTGCATTTCTAACTCGTAGCGAAGAAGGGAAACTCAGCGAACAAAGTATAGAGCAAATCTCAAAGATAGATGGGATTAAAGAAATACATCCTGAAATCCAATTCAACAATTTCGCATCCCTCGAGGTTAGCCTCCTGGGAATGAGTCTAATAACAGACACAATGGTGTTTGGAGTACCCGAAAATTTCATTCAGGGAGACCTACAAAATCCTGAAGTCTGGAGAAAAACAGAGGAACCATATCCAGCTCTAATTCCTCGCAAAATCCTAGACCTCTACAATCTCACAGTAGCAACCCCTCAAAACCTTCCGCTAATGTCAGAAGGTAGTTTACTCGGCAAAGAGATAACTCTTTATCCAAATTACTCGACATTTTTTCCAATCTCAAATGATCGCAGCAAAAAAGTAAAACTTGAGGTAGTCGGATTCTCAGATAAAGTTAATCTCATCGGCGTTACATTGCCAGATGAGCGAGTCCAAGAACTAAATCAAAACTATACGGAGAACCAGAGCACAAAATACCTGGAACTATTTGTCGAAACCTCCGATGCATCGCACACACCCGAGATAGCAGCACAAATCGAAGAATTAGGTTATAACACAGCATATTTCCAAAAAAATCTTAAAGATGTGGAAGCAAAATTCACTTACCTTCGCAGCTCTCTCGGAATCATCAGCCTAATCATCTTACTTACAGCAGCTATCGCAATCATAAGCACATTTCTAGCAACTGTTGCAGAAAGAACAAAAGAAATCGGACTCTTCCGCGCCCTCGGCGCAACAAAGGCACACATCAAAAGACTAATTCTAATCGAAGCTGGCATAGTCGGGCTGATTGGCAGTGCCATTGGCACCCTCTTGGGCCTTCTAGCTAGCATAGTGATAGACAAAATAGGCCTTGAGCAACTATCGCAAACTACGTTCAGACCTGAAACACTTTTTGTCATCAGCTCAAACCTAATAATCTTTGCCATCATTTTCGGCACGCTATTGAGCATTCTTTCTGCCTACCTCCCTGCAAAAAAAGCAGCAAACATAAGCCCCATCGCTGCACTAAAAAGGCTCTAGCAAACCAAGCCCCCAGAAAATTCCTACAAGCAAAGGCACATGCAAAACATAAATCATGAGTGCTTTTCTACCCAAAAAGTAAATAAAGAGTAGTTTTCCAGGCATCTTCACCTCAAATCTGGCCTTTCCCCCAGGATATAAAAGATGTCCTACAAAAACCCCCATCGCAATTACTCCCACCCATGGGAAAATTGGGAAATAATCAATGCCACTCCTTCCAAAATCTAGAGAAAGTAAAGAATTTATATCCTTAGAGAAATAACCAAAAAATATAATCAGAGTTGCAATAACAAAAGCACTATACTTTCTATCAACAACCATACTCAACACCAAAATACTAAGAGCAATAAGATGCAAGATGCCAAATTTTACATATTGTTCAGGAATCACAACATACGTTACCAATGTAATTAGCATCGCCAATGTAAGAACCTTAATTCCCCTCTTAATCTGTCGCCACCTCGAATTAGAACGTCCATAAGAAATAACCATCGAAACTCCAACCAAACCCAAAAAACTAAACCTTACAAACTGACCCAAAACAAGCCACCACCCAGAGTACATATCATTTACTAGTACTTCATAGAAATCCAAAACAAAAAATGCATGAAAGACAACCATACCAAGAACGGCAAGACCCCGAAGAAAATCCAGTTCCAAAAAGCGATTTTTCATAGAAATAATATATCACACAATTTTCTCTTGACTTCAATTAATTTATACGTAGAATAGGCCCCGCTATCAGAAAAACGGATGGGTAGATGGAGATAGCACAATATATTTCCATTCACCCATCTTTTTTTATGCCTAAAGGAAAGAAAAAAATAGCAGCTCCAAAAGCAAAGAAGACCGCTCCAAAAGCGAAGAAGACCACCCCAAAAGCAAAGACTACTCCAAAAGCAGGACCTAAAAAAGTAAAAAAGGTTATTAATGTAAAGAAACTTCAACCAAAAGCGACTAAAACAACCAAAGCAACTAAGACAACAAAGAAAACCAAAAAAGTTGCTCCCAAGAAGACCAAAAATTTGGTAAAACCCTCCCAGATCGATCTTAGTAAAGAGCCAATTATCATTAAGAGTAAGCGCAAATACTTCAACAAACAGATCGATCAAAAAGTAAGCATACCAAACCTCATCGAAATCCAGCTTAATTCTTATAACTGGTACCTCAACGAAGGGATCAGGGAGCTGTTAGATGAGATTTCGCCTATACAGGACTTTTCAGGCAAGAAGCTAGAATTACACTTTCTAGAACACACCATAAGCGAGGCGAAATACGATGCTGAAACGGCAAAAAACAAGAACTTGACCTATGAAGCTTCTCTCAAAGTTCACGTCCAGCTAATCAACAAAGAAACCGGAGAAATCAAAGAACAAGATGTATTCCTAGGGAATATTCCACTCATGACTAATCGAGGAACATTCATCATAAACGGTATTGAGAGGGTAGTAGTGAGTCAGATCGTCAGATCACCAGGGGTTTTCTTTTCCAAAAACGCAGCAGTAGCTGAAATGCACTGCGCAAAAATCATACCAAAGAGAGGAGCTTGGTTAGAAATTGAAACTGACAAAAAAGGCGTTATTACCGTCAAAATTGATCGCAAACGTAAAATCCCAATCACTTCTTTATTAAGAGTTTTTGGCTACGAAACCGACAAAGAAATGATGGACCTATTCAAAGACGTAACAACAGACATTGAACACGATTATATCTTAAACACACTCGAGAAAGATTCTTCAAAATTGGTAGATGACGCATACCAAAACATCTACAAGAAAATACGACCTGGAGATCTTGCTACACCGGAAAATGCTAAAGCATTAATAAAGTCTATGTTTTTCGACTACCGAAAATACGACATGGGCCCAGTGGCTAGATATAAACTAAACAAACGATTTGGATTAGACACTCCAAACAAGAAAAAATTTCATACTTTTCAGGTAGATGATCTCGTCAAAATACTAAAACACCTAATCAGACTCAATAACGGAGAGCTGGAAGCCGATGATATCGATCATCTTTCAAACAGAAGAATTCGTGCAGTCGGAGAATTGGTCCAGAACAAATTCCGCGTGGGGCTACTTCGAACGGATCGCATAGCAAAAGATCGCATGACCGTAATGGATTTAGAAACAGTCACTCCCACCCAGCTGATTAATTCAAGACCCATAACTGCAGCTCTAAGAGAGTTTTTCGCCAGTTCTCAACTCTCTCAGTTCATGGATCAAACAAATCCGCTGGCAGAGCTAGAGCACAAGAGAAGGATTTCAGCTATGGGCCCAGGTGGTCTATCCAGAGAAAGAGCCTCTTTTGATGTTCGTGATGTACATCAATCCCATTACGGCAGGATTTGTCCCATTGCTACACCTGAGGGACCTAATATTGGCCTAGTTGTACATTTAGCAACTTATGCAAAAATCAATGAATACGGCTTTATCGAAACACCATTTCGTGAAGTCGGAAACGCCGCAAACAATTCTGTAAAAGACTTAACCGGAAGAATTGCACGAGAGAGCATTGAAGACAAAGGAAAAACTCTCATTAAGGCAGGACAAGTCATTACTGAAGATATTGCCAAGAAAATAGCCAAAACAAAGATCAAAGAGATAAAGGTTAGACCATATGTGAAAGACAAAATTAAGTATTTCGATGCAGAGGAGGAACAAAAACTAAATACAGCTCAGGCTAATTCAGAGGTAGATGCTCACGGTCAATTCCTCAACACTCGTGTTTCAGCACGAAAAAATGGAGAGCCAACACTAACACACGTCAATGATGTAACCCACATAGACGTATCCCCAAAACAGATTATCTCAATTACAACATCTCTCATTCCATTTTTGGAACACGACGATAACACTCGTGCATCCATGGGATCAAACATGCAACGTCAAGCAGTATCTCTAATTTCTCCAAATGCACCTATAGTAGGTACAGGGATCGAAGAAATTGCTGCAAAGAGTTCAGGACAGGTAATTATTGCTGAAAGAGATGGAACAATTTCATACGTTGACGCCGAAATCATTACGGTCATTTACGACAATGGTAAAAAAGTAAGCTACGCCGTCCAAACCTACCAAAGATCAAATCAAGGAACTTGTATCCACCAAAGGGTCAAAGTCAAAAAAGGACAAAAGATCAAAAAAGGTGAGGTACTAGCCGATGGACCAGCCACAGAAAATGGCGAATTAGCTCTAGGCAAAAACCTGCTCGTAGCTTACATGTCATGGGAAGGTTATAACTTCGAAGACGCTGTAATCATTTCAGACAAAGTCGTTAAAAAAGGATATTACGATTCTGTTCACATAGAAAGTTATGTAATAGATGTCCGCGAGACCAAACTTGGACCAGAAATCATCACTCGAGACATACCAAATGTCGGAGAAAATAAACTAAAGGACCTTGATGAGGACGGTATCGTGCGAATTGGAGCCACAGTGCAAGAGGGCGACATTCTCGTAGGAAAAATTACCCCAAAGGGTGAAACAGAATTAACAGCAGAAGAAAGACTCCTAAGAGCAATTTTCGGCGACAAAGCTCGTGACGTAAAAGACACCTCTCTAAGACTTCCAGGCGGAGAAGGTGGTAAAGTCGTGGGCATTCAGATTTTCACAAAAGAAACTGGAGATGAACTCCCAACAGGAGTTCTTAAACAAATAAAAGTTAATGTAGCTCAAACAAGAAAAATCCAAATCGGAGATAAAGTTGCCGGACGACATGGTAACAAAGGTGTGATCTCAATCATCGTTCCTCAAGAAGACATGCCATTTTTGCCTGACGGTACACCAATTGATATCATTCTAAATCCACTAGGAGTTTCAAGTCGTATGAACATCGGTCAGATTCTTGAAACACACATGGGGTGGGCAGCTAAAGAACATAAAATAACAATCGCTACACCCGCTCTAAACGGAATCGAGACAGATACAATCAAAGGTCAATTAGTAGAGGCCGGCTTGCCAGAAGACGGAAAGATCACTCTATTTGATGGTAAAACAGGAGAACCTTTTGACCACAAGGTAACAGTTGGCATTGCATACATTCTCAAGCTAAATCACCTTGTAGAAGACAAAATTCATGCAAGATCAGTAGGACCTTATTCACTCGTGACCCAACAACCTCTCGGAGGTAAGGCTCAACACGGAGGACAGAGGTTCGGAGAAATGGAAGTTTGGGCTTTAGAAGCATACGGAGCAGCACACACTTTGCAAGAAATGCTCACAATTAAGTCCGACGATGTTTATGGTCGCTCAAAAGCCTACGAATCAATAGTAAAAGGCGAGCCGATACGAAAACCTCGAGTTCCAGAATCATTCAATGTCCTTACCAAAGAGCTACAAAGCTTAGGACTATCAATAAAACTAGTTCTCACATCCAAAGAAATTGAAGGAGAATTCTTAGACGAAGATCCAGAAACAAGAGCAGAAGTAAGCGAATCAATTAAAGAAGAGCTCAAAGAAGAAAGCAAAGGAACCTCAAGAGAATCCGGAAATCTGGAAGGGATCACTAAAGAGAACATCAAATCTGAAGTTAAAACTAAATAAGAACAATATATTAACCCCAAAACAATGAGAAGTATCAACAAAGTTATACTCATCGGAAATCTAACCAGAGATCCAGAAATGAGACAAACACCTAACGGACAAAGTGTTACAACTTTCGGTCTTGCAACAAACCGTGAATGGATGACAAAAGAATCAGAACGCAAAAGTTCCGCAGAATTTCACGAATGCGTCGCTTGGGCTAGACTTGCAGAAATTTGCGACCAATACCTAAAAAAAGGCCAACTAGTTTATGTTGAAGGCTATTTAAAAACCAGAAGTTGGGATAGCCCTGAAGGCGTTAAAAAATTCAAAACCGAAATCGTAGTAAAAGATATGATTAGATTAGAGAAAAGACCAAAAGAAAACGACGAAGACCAAGATTTTGTTCCAAGTGGAAATGAGGAAGAAGGAGGATCAGGAGAAGTCCAAGAAGAAGAAAACGCAACTGCGCCTACTGCTAGCACAAGTAAAACTAAAGCTAAAGAAGAGGTAGCAGAAGAAACTGAAGCCAAAGAAGAAGAAGCAAAGGAAACCGAAGACAAAAAAGAAGCTGCTGACGATTCCGACTCTGATTCCAGTTCCGAAGATCCAATCGACAAAGACCTAGGACTCTAAATTTAAAATTGCAAATTGTAAGCTAACCATCAATCTCATGCCAGATAGTCAGACCAAACAAGGTAAAAACGATCACAGTCGTTTTAATGCGATAAGTCTCTCCATTGCGTCACCAGAAGAAATTCTTTCATGGTCTCATGGAGAAGTAAAAAAACCAGAAACAATTAATTACCGTACTCAAAAACCAGAAAGAGATGGTTTGTTTTGCGAAAAGATTTTCGGTCCCACGAAAAACTGGGAATGTTACTGTGGAAAATACAAGAGAATCCGCTATAAAGGTGTGATTTGTGAAAAATGTGGAGTAGAAGTAACAAGATCCTCAGTACGTCGTGAAAGAATGGCTCACATAAAATTGGCTGTTCCGGTTACACACATTTGGTTTTTGCGCTCAACCCCAAGCCGTATTGGATTATTGCTTGATTTACCAATAAAAACACTTGAACAAGTTGTTTATTTTGCAGCCTACATATGCTCAGAAGTAGATGAAGAAGCAAGGACAGAAGCCCTTACACAACTTCTAGCAGAGTATAAAGTCCATAAAAAGGAAATTCAGGATAGTTTTAAAAAGGATCTGGCAGAAGCCCAAAAAATCGACGATAAAAAAATGAGCGTAAAAGTAATCAAGGACTTAGAAAAGAAGAACGCTACTCAAATAGAAGAGTTGGATTTCCAAAACTCTGACACAAAAGAAGCCATCGAAAAATTGGCAATAGGAAAGGTTTACTCTGAGTTAGACTACAGAAATATGTCTCTCAAATTCGGACATGTCTTCAAGGCTGGAACTGGAGCTGAGGCCATCAGAGAAATCATTGCAAATCTAGATTTAGAGAAATTAATAGAACAATTAAAGAAAGGTAGATCTCGGTTAAATTAATAGGGAGTGGCAAAAGCACAAAAAAATAATCAAGAGAATCAAGTTAGCAGGTAGCTTACTTAAGTCAGACATAAAGGCTGAATGGTTCATAATGACCGTATTGCCAATTATTCCACCTGATCTCCGCCCTATGGTCCAATTAGACGGAGGAAGATTTGCTGCTTCTGATCTCAACGACCTCTACAGAAGAGTAATCAACAGAAACAACCGTCTAAAGAGATTGATGTCCATCGGCGCACCAGAAGAATTT
>CAZCLD010000021.1:0-20706 GCA_964499425.1 uncultured Candidatus Peribacteria bacterium
ACCTATGACATCATCGACAGTCTGACCAAAAAAGGGCTCATTTCTTCCATAAAAAAAGAAGGTATCACTTACTTTAAAGCGCTCGATCCAAAAGAACTCATAAATTACCTCGAACGGGAAAAAGTTGAACATATCAAGAAAATCGAGAAACAACAAAAGACCATAGAAGAACTCCTCCCCGCTCTTATCTCTTTAGAAAACCCCGAATCGACCAAACCCAAGGTCACTTTTTATGAAGGGAAGAAAGGGATGCGCCAGGCCTATGAGGATACTCTTACTTCTTCAGAAGCCATTCTTGCTTATGCCAACGTTGAAGACATGCACAAAGGGCTTCCCAATTTTTTCCCTGAATACTACAAACGGCGAGGGGTAGAGAAAAGCATTCACATCAAATGTATCGCACCAGATAACAAAATTTCTAAAGAAAGACATAGGCATGATAAAAAAGAAAACCGTGAAATGTTGCTTATCCCAACGAAGAAATATGAATTCTCCCCAGAGGTTAACATATACGAAGACAAGGTGCTTTACGCATCCTGGCGCGAAAAAATGGCCATTATAATTAAGTCTGAAGAAATCGCGGATTTCCACAAAAAGATGTACGCCCTCTGCTGGAAAGCCGCCAAAGAAGAGCATAGAAAGCTAAAACGTAAGAGAACTTAAAGATTACTCTAAAACCTTCTTAGCCCATTTATCCATTTCTTTCTCTTGCTTGTCTGTTTTGTGACTAAATCCAAAACAGTGAAGCAAACCATGAACAAACAAGGTTTCCATTTCACGCTTCAGATCATGTTTGTTTTTCTTAGCCTGCTTTTTCGCCGTCTCAACGGAGATAAAAATGTCCCCAGCAATGACATCTCCTTTCTCAGCTTCATGTTCAGTTACGTCAAGATACGCAAAAGAAATCACGTCAGTAGGACTATTCTTTTTGCGATACTCGGCATTCATCACCTTCATAGCATCGTCATTGATAAGGACTAAATCGATAAGCCCATCTCTCTTATTCAACTTCTTATCTACCCTAGAACGAAGAGTTTTATAAAACTTATCTATTGCCTTATTAAATAGAGTTTTTGAGACCTTCTCCTTTGTTTCATTTGAGAAACCAAACTTCAGCATATTTCTATTTTAACCAAAGATCTTTATACACTTGCCACTCTTCTTCGTCAATCTCCCAATAAGGATATATCGCCACACCCGCAAAATTGCTCTCATTGCTCCTAATATTATTTAGCCCTGCTACAATCCCTTTTATGCCATTTTCAATGTTTTCTACCTTAGGATCAAAAGCCTCAGTCATTTCATCATAGGCAGGAATGCCAACAAACAATTCCTTCCCCTCAAGTAAAATACTTAGCCAAATAGTCTGTTCTTTAACTAGCCAGGAATATAACCAGTCACGATCTATACCAGTATCGTACGCCATTACCACGACTTGATCCGCATACTGGGCAACATTCTGATAATTAACTTCAGAGTTATAATTTTCAAACTCATAAATATTCTCGGTCATCCAAATTAAAGATTGTGGAATGAATTCTGCCAGCGCAACGGAAATAATCTTTTCTTCCAACATCAATTCTCTACTTTCTTTCAAAAGCTCAATAAAGGCATGATCCTCATCCCATACAGGTTCAATATCAAAATGTATTCCATCAAATCCAACCAATCCGGACAAAATCATAGATTGTTTGGCCATCTCGTGACGCACTTCGGGATCATCCAGATCGACAACCCCCCTTATCTGGCCCAACCAGGCCTGATACTGGATATCCTCATTCAACATTTTCGTCCTATCCACGAAATCAATTGCATATTTATAAGTTTCCGGAGGGATAGACCCATCACTTTCAAAAGGGCCAGCATGTACAAAAACAGTATCAATCTCGTTTTCTTCCAAATTCTTAACTAAATTTTCGATTTCTTCTGCACTTTTTTCCTCACCAACCCAGCTATGGCCAAGCCAAACAGCATTATGACCTTTATTGAAAAATGAGCCTGGACGATTAGAGGAAACCCCAAACAGGAAGATCCATGCCAACAGAAAAAGAAAAAAAACAACTCCGAACACTGTGATTTTCCACCAATTACGCATTAGTCAATTTTTTTAGAGCATCACAAACTATAATCCCATAACACACCGCAACATTCAAAGAATTTGCACGACCAAGCATGGGAATGGAAATAGCCATATCAGCAAGCTCCATCAATTCATCAGAAATTCCTTCGACCTCGTGTCCGAAAATAAAACATACAGGAAAGTTATATTTTGCTTCAGAGTACTCGACAGCACCTTCAGCTAATTCCACCGCCACAATCCTAATCCCATTATCTTTAAGCTCCCGCACCAGCTTGAGAGCATCATCATGATGTTCAAACGGGACCAATTCATCAGCGCCTAAGGCTGTTTTAGAAATCTCTTTTCGGGGGGGGGAACCAGTAATACCACAAAGATATAGCTTTTTTAGCAAAACCGCGTCAGAAGTCCTAAAAATGGACCCAACGTTGTGGAGACTCCTAACGTTATCCAACAGAGCATAAAATTCATGCCTCTTTTTACTCTTAAGCTCAGAGATTGAAGGTTTCATCTTTTGGATAACCTCATGCTCAATTTTCTTCATTGCTGGAATTTATATACTCAAGAGTACTATTAATCATTTCATTTAGCTCTTGCGAGGTGATATTGTCATCTGGCCTGAAATATTCCAAGTCCTCCACAATGCCATTTTCAACTGCAAAATTCACGTAGCGAGGGTACCACCACATATGTGAGATTTCGCTATTAACATCAACAAAATAAGATTTTTGACTAACCAAATTTTGATATGACCCAAGCATAGCAATAAGCTCAAATTTGTATTTAGTCGGAACAAGATCTGCAGCCCCAAGAATCATTTTAAGGGCTTGGATCCTAGTAACAGAAAGGTCAGCCTTGAAAGGGCTATTTGTCTCATTCATGTAGCCATTAACAAGCCCTAATATCGTAGCGGTATTAATATCTTCATAGTATTCGTTATCGGTCTGAACATCAGGATAAAGTATCAAGTCAGGATACATTTGTATGTCATCAAAAGATGACATAGCCATGAAATTAAATAGGCAAAAATCCACGTATATATAGCACTCGTCAATATAATCAGACTTCTTTTCAAAAATATCAAAACTATTAAGAACTATGCGAACTAAATTGCCTCTCGATACTTCTTCTCCATCAATATCCTGCACTGCCCGCAAAAACCCGTAAGGATCAGCACTACCAAGTAAAATGAATACCTTCCCATTGTTAACGGATGAGTCTCCATCAGAATATCTCGAACCAATCGCAAGATCATTTAAGCCGTCGTTATTAAAATCTAAGCTTTTAAGGGCATATCCAAACCAATCATCAGAATTTTCACCATGAATAACCGAATCAATTTCCAGATCTGTAACGTTATAAACGCTCTCAAATCCAGTTTCCTTGCCAAAAATCAGATAAACACTCCCTTCGTCAGCACTTTTACTAGAATTGATGCCAGGAGCACCAACGGATATATCAACCATTCCATCACCATTGAAATCTTCCAAATGAACACTTGCACCCAAGAAAGCTCCTTTAGTGGGTGATTTTACAGTAAAATTTGGATCAAGCCCAAAATTACCGCCATAAAAAACTGAAACACTAGCCATATCCGGATCACCCCCATAAGGGAAAGAAGTTATAGCGACATCATCGATATTGTCTGAATTCAAATCACCAACACTAATATCAAAACCAAACCAACCTTTTGCTGCCTGCCCAGCAAAATAAGAGGTGGGGTATTTAATAAGAGTGGGGGGAGGATTCCGAAATTGCACATTAGAAAAATCATAATAATACACTCTACCAGCCTCATCTAAACCCGAGACATTGGACCAATAGGCCCCAATAAAAAGTTCATCTTCTCCATCACCATCAAAATCGCCAGAATCAATAGAAGAACCAAATCTCTCATTATCAACTTGGCCAAGAAGTATTAAATCGTGAGTGTCAGGCAATCCATTTTTGGATCCAAAATATGCATAAACAAAACCAGTTTTTTTATCCAATTCATCAGTATTAAAAGGTGCTGATACAAGTAGATCATCAATGCCATCACTGTTGACATCAAATTTGGACATTACTATTCCAAATCCCGAACCTTCAAGGCCCCTTGAAATTTTCCAATCAGCAGCGTTTTCAATAGAAGTAGAAACACTAATATCTAAGTGTGAATCACCGTACACTAAATATGCTGTGCCACTGCGCTCACCCTGATATAAGGATTTATGCCCACCAATTGCAAGGTCATCAATACCATCCGAATTAAAATCACCAACAGCAAGTGAAGTTCCCAATTGATCTCCAGACTCCTTACCATAAATATAGCCTGCTTCCGGCTTATTATCCCCACCAAAAATTATTCGAACTGCACCATTCCACTGTCTTTTGGGCTGTGAAGCAAAGGGGGCTCCAATAGCCAGATCGTCGATTCCATCGCCATTAAAATCACCAGAAGCCAAACTTGCTCCAAATTGGCCACCAGGGAAATCACCCAAAAACTCAAGCTTAGAAGACTCAGTAGCAATATACGACTCATAGGTCATTTTAATGGCAAAAACAACTCCTCCCGTAAAAAGGATTAAAAAGAAAATAATTCCTAGAAGAAAGGCATTTTTTAAGCTTTTTTCAAAACACCGCATATTGAGTGGGAATGATAAAGGTAAGGCCATTATGGTCACTCGTCTTTACAATGTAAAGATGAGTGACCTAGACATGGGTAGACAATTTGAGTAGAATCAAGCAAGAAATGTCTAGACAGGGGGGTGGCATCGTCTATAGACAGAACTAGACAGGAATTATGAAAGTAGACAATACTCAAAAGCAGTTCGGAATTAGCCGGGAGGCCGCTAGTAGATTGTTAAAAGTGTCAATTAGGACACTAGACAGGTATATTAAGTCAAATAAATTGTCTACTCGAATAGTGGCGGGGAGAATATGGCTAAGCAGGGAGAATATTGAGGAGTTTAGGGGTGGGAGAACTAGACAGGTCGAAGTAGACAAATTGGATGTGTCAACAGTGAAAAAGTCTATAGACAATGGCGATGGACAGGCGGACAATCAGGTGGACAGTATGGACAATGTTGAAATATTTGATGGAAAACCAGTAGGGTACAAAAGGGAAAAGAAAAGATCAGAAGGAGGGACATACAAAAAACTCTTTAACGAACTCAAGGAAGAAATAAAAGAAAAGCAGGAAAGGCTTGAAATAGCTAACTACAGGGTGGGACAACTGGAAGCACAGGTTAGGAATAGTATTCCAATGCTTGAATACCACCGAGAAAACTACGAAAAGAAACGTTTTGAGGAAAAGCTAACAAAAAAACTCGATCAATCAACAAGCCTTGTAAAAAAACTATCAATAAAGCTAAAACAATCAAACTTTAGTAAGCGCATATTCATAGTAATTTTGCTGATAATCCTAGCGCTACAGCCACTCTGGCTTCTACCCCATTTGGACAATCTCTTTTGATATTATCTCTACTTCAGTGTTCTTAAATGCAGCGTTAAGCCTGTCAAATATTCCCCCAGGTAGTTCAAGTATGCTAATCAGCGTTGATGACTCCCCTATTACATTAAAGGTGTAAGGGGAAGACAAGATACTTCCATTTAACAATATTTGGCCTTGGGGCAGAGTATCAAAGCCACTGGTTTGATTTGTAATCCTTATTCCATTCACGGAAACCGCTTGAGCGCCTGAATTGAAAAACTCATTAACCAGATCAACAGCCCATGCCGTAGTTATAGGTCCATCTATGAGAACAGAGATCCCTGGGCCAAAAACGGATACATTGCCGCTCAATTTTTTGTACTCATTTATCTCTTCTTCAATCGTGTTAAGAGCCAAATTCTGATCAGAAAGCTGTTTAATCGAGAGTTCTAGGTCCCTCACTTCATCCCGCAAATCCTTATTCTTGTCCTTCAAAATGTTAAATTCCTGAAAAACATTACTTTGCCTATCTCGAAGCAATAAATCGACATTTTCAAATGATCTACTTTGAACCGCAACCAAAAAACCTAGTAGGGTAGCGGTAATCAATATGTATAGCTTTCTTACTTGCATTATTCTTCGACTAGAGTTAAATAACTGGTTTTAAGGTCGCCATTGTAAACAGGGATAGTTAGGCGATTCTTCTTTGCTATTTCAAATACAATTCTAGATTCGACTAGACGTTTATAGATATTGGGCAAAAGATCTTGATCTAGCAGCCGTTGAAGCATGATTTCGCTATCTCCCACTGCACTAATCACAAAAGGAGGTGAAATATGAGAATTATTTACCAAAAGAGTGGTCCCCACAGAGGAAATAGGGGAGCCCGACACTACTCTTTGATTATTCACAGAGATGGCCTGAGACCTTGAAGCATTCAGAATATTAACAATATCACGAACATCAGAGGCTTGTATCAAACTGAGATCATTTAACTCAGAATCAGCCCTCGCTGACATAGAGCCATCATCTAGCAAGATTTCAAGGCCTTCTCCGGTTACTTCAGTTAGGCCAATGTTGTTTTTTAACCCCTCCAAAAGGTCAAAATTCGCAGTTTCAGTGTGAAGCTCAATAGAATTCTCACTCTCCTCTATTTGTTCACGAAGTGAGACTATACGACTTTGGAGGTAAGACTGATCATCCAGAAATTCCTTGAGAAGACTATCCCTGGCATGTACTTGATCACTGGGGAAACTCCCTTCAACAGGGACCTTTGTCCCAAATTGCCATGTCAAAAGCAACCCCATTACCAAGCCCGTTACAAGGAATGACAGCAAAATATTCTTGTTCATTGGATTTATATTACTAAGTAGAGTAGATTATTCAAGCTAATAACCTGTTAAATCAACATGATTGCATTTTTCGACTCAGGCTATGGAGGGCTCACAGTATTTAAACCAGTTATCGACTTATTGCCCGAATATGATTATCTCTACCTTGGAGACAACGCAAGAGCGCCATATGGTAATCACAGCGAAGAGAATATTAAAAAGTTTTCAGAGCAAGCGGTCGATTACTTATTTGCGCAAGGAGTCAGGCTAATTATTTTTGCTTGTAACACTGCTTCAAGTGTCGCACTAAGGCATATACAGGAAAAGTACCTGAAAGGCGCTAAGGAGGAAAACAGGAAGGTTCTGGGGGTACTCATTCCAGTGGTTGAAGAGGCAGTTAAAATAACAAATAAAAGCAAGATAGGAGTGATTGGTACAAAAGCGACAATCAATTCTAAAGTCTATGAAAGAGAAATTGCCAAAATAGAGCCAAATATTAAGGTTTACTCAAGGGCTTGCCCACTTCTCGTCCCTTTCATCGAGGAAAATTGGCATCACAAACCCGAAGCAATCTCCATTCTCAAAAAATATCTCAGACCGCTTAGGTCATGCAACATAGATACGCTAATTTTGGGATGCACCCACTATCCATTGATGGAAAAGGAGATTAAAAGAGTAATGAAAAACACCAAAATTCTCACATCAGGAGAAATTACAGCTAGAAGCCTAAAGGATTACCTCGAAAGGCACCCAGAAATAGAATCGAAGCTCTCAAAAAACAAAAAACGCCACTACCTAACATCGGACGACCCAAGTACTTTCAAAGAGTTCACCGAAAAACACTTCGGGATCAAGATAAAACTACCTGAAAAGGTTACACTTACTCCCATTCAATAGTTCCGGGCGGCTTGTTAGTAACATCATAAAAAATCCCGGAAATTCCAGGTACTGCAGAAAGGCGCTTTACCAGTTCATTCAATTTGGCAAAATCCATATGATAAAAATTGGCTGTCATAGCTTCTTCGCTACAAACTGGCCTCAGAACTATTGATTCGGTATTTTGACTACCCACACTAACCGGAATCAACACTGTTGGGAACTGCCATATCTCGCGATCCATTTTGGCTTCTACAAGGTAATCCATGACGATCTTGTCTGCCTGCTGTATAGTCGAAATTCGATCCTTTGAAAGGAACACATTGGGTACTGCCAAATTGCTGAAATCACCAGGCTGTAAGCCCAAAAGGACCCTATTCACCTCGGGGAAACGATTAGTCAAATGGGTAGACAAGCTGTTTAGGTCATTCCAAGAAAACTCCTTACCATAGAGCACAACTGGGTGTTGATAAGTCCGTTCATCACCCTGAACACCTACACTTTTTATGGGGAGCACCTTTGCATTCACATCGCCAATCTCCCCCTTTATCTTGGCCTCTAATTCGACTACTCCTTCAGGAATATCAGCGGCTTTAGCACACAGGGTACGGACGGCCAAACCAGGCCCAGGAAAGGGATGACGCCATACCATTTTTTCATCCAAACCAAGTTTTTCTCCTACCATTCTAACCTCATCTTTGTATAGCTGGTTGATAGGCTCGATAACCTTTCCAGCCTCATCCAGCTTTTTGATCCGATCAACTTGATTGTGATGGGTCTTAATCGTATCCGCATTTTTTGTGCCACCTGTTTCAATAGTATCGGGATATATCGTACCCTGTCCCAAAAACCATTCTTCCGGATTCAAGTTAAGTTCAGCTGATACTTTTTCTTGGATATCCAAAAACAGATTACCAATAATTTTTCGCTTTTCCTCAGGTTCATAAATTCCATTCAAGGCAGCAAAATATTCTTCAGTGCCATCGTAAACATGGAGATTATCCACACCTACTGCCTTAAGAGCTGCTTCAACTTCATTGCGCTCATTCAAACGCATAAAGCCGATATCAACAAAAAGTCCGTATACACGATCAGGCCCCAAGGCTTTCTCTAATAACAAAAAAGCAACAGTACTATCAACGCCGCCACTTATCATCAAAAACACTTTTTTGTCCCCGACCTTATCAACAATTTCCTTCGTAATTGTATCAATATAACCTTCTATGCTCCAATCGCGTTTTGCATTGCTCAGCTCTACGAAATTCTCCAATATCAAATTACCACATGGGGTATGGGTAACCTCCGGATGAAATTGTACCGAATAAATATTCCGTTCGTAGTTGGCCATTGCAGCTACCGGGCAGTCCTCAGTTAGTGCAACAACACTAAAACCCTCTGGAACATTAACCACTTGATCAAAGTGACTCATCCACACCCGCTCAGAGTTTTGCACACCCTCAAAAATTCCCTTCTTCTCAACAAAATCAACATTAGCAGAACCGTACTCGCGCACTTTTCCTTGCTCAACCAAGGCCCCCAGACTATGAGCAATCAATTGGTGGCCATAGCAAATTCCAAGTATAGGAACACCAAGCTCAAAAATACCAGGGTCGCATTTTACACTGTCTTTCACGCTCACACTTGTCGGGCCTCCAGATAAAATAATTGCCTTGTAGCCCAAAAGCTCTTGATCACTAACACCACCATCCTTTATCTCACTGTACACACCAAGACGCCTAATCCTATTGGCTATCAGGTGAGCATACTGCCCTCCAAAATCTAAAACAGCGATCTTATCCATAGTGATATTTAATTGCACTGATTATAGCATTCTTTTGATTTTTCCAATCACTGCCCCAGCGAGTTGCACTTTCTACCTCCACATATGCCACATCATTATCCTCACACCATTCTTTGATAGTACCCGTTTGATTCATCTTTTTCCACGCATCCTCTGACACATATTCATATCCAGTTCTTTCAACAAAATCCATTGTTAATCTTTGAGCCAGGTCATCTCGACTACCCATGATTTCTCGGCCCCTGCTATGAAAAGAGTATACAATTGAAATATCATGTTCTTTTATAAAGTCAGCCAATAATTTTGACTCGGGTTCTGAGAAGGGTTTTTCACCGCAATATACAGAAATATTTCGACTACCCAAGTACCAATAATTTTCACTCTCAAAACTTGAAGTCCCAAAATTGCGATTTAAATCCACATTATTTGCGTTGAAACGACCATAACGACCACCAGAAAAATAATCGGGAGCTTCTAAGGCTCTAGCCAACCCGTCCGGATTAAGACAGGGGAGGACAAATACTTGTACTCCTAAAAAAGCTTTCTCATGCAGGTAATTAATCAACTTGTACATTAGTTTAGTTGTTCCGACTTCATTACCGTGTACCCCTCCCATAAACAGAATTTTAATTTTTGCATTCTCACCAAATTTATATCCGAAAATTTCCCGTTCCTCATTTGATAACCCAAGAGAAATCTCTTTAAGCCCACTTGGCAGCATCAAATACTTATCGAATTTGTTTTGATAAAGCCCGTGAAATCCTCTTACAAAATCCCCAATTTTTCCTTTAAGCCTTCTCAGCATCAGGCAATATATTTATGTTTTACCAACGCCCTTATTTACTGGCGTTCTCAAACCGCTCGATCAAAAATTCGTTTTCCAAAGCTCCAAGTAACCATCCTGCTTGAGGACCATGATCTTTGCCTAATATCGAAATGTAAATTGATTTAAAAATATCAACCGGTTGCATTTGCAATTCAGCCTTTTTCTCATGAATAAAAGTGTGAATAGTATGGCCATCAGCATCTTTGTTCTTCTGCAAGAATTCAGCTAGAATTTTTAAGAAATTCTTCTGCTCCGAATTCAAATCAGCGGCTTCTTCAGGCAATTCCTCGTGAATCTTAAATATATATTTGTCAGGGCTACAAGTCTCAAGCCACTTTTTAGCATACTCAATTCTTAGGTCTAGCTCTTCCTTATCACGATCCGTCAGCTTACTCCCTTTTAATTCCTCCACCTTTTCTACAATGTCCAAATGGGGCATCTGTACAAAAAATGCAACATGACTAAATCGAGGCAAATATCTATCCAATTTTTTTGAGTCTTTTTCGTAAAGGTGAGTTAGCTCAAAAATGCGATTCTTGTACTCCTTAGTATCATCGTCCCCTTTGAAATAGTTCCTACACACCTCATCATATTGATCAAAAAGCACAGGAAAAGTATCACCATCCGGACTAAAATTGATGGTTTTCATAACATCCTTCTGAATCATCATAAACCGAAAAATATAACGAGGAAGCAATCGTTCCAGGTCCACCGCAAAAGCACCAACACCAACCGAAGAAGACATTTTAGAACCTTCCATCAAGATGAATTCATGTCGAACATCAAAAGGATGCTTACGCCCAAAAACATCTTCACATATTTTATTTGAAACATGACGGGAACCACCAGCAGCATAGTGGTCTTTTCCCGCACCTTCCAAATCTACTTTTACAACACAAAATTTGGCTGCCCACTCAACTTTCCAGGGCATTGTGGCATTCCCCCCAAAGGGTGATTTCTTTCCTTTGTGTCCACAGCCTTTTACATATCCTCGGTCTTCAGAACAAGTATATTCGGTCTCTTTTCCATCCCATGACAGGATTTTTGTAGTAGCAATTTTGCCACATTCATCACAAATAACCTGACAAGGGAACCAATCCTCTGGTTTTTCTGATCCGCTAACTTTTCTATATATTTCTCTAATTTTGTCCTTCCCATCCAGAGCCAAAGCTATATATTCATCAAATTCACCAGCATCATATTTTTCACTAACGAAATAAAATGAGGAATTATATTTTGAATCAACCAGGGCTTTCGTATATTCATCAGCAAAAAGAGTTGGATAATTTTTTGCCTTCCCATCAGGAGAAGGAACATGTCGCAAAGGTTTACCTAGATGCTCTTTCCACTCTGGTGGTACATATTTAGGGACAGAGTCAAAAGCATCAGTATCATTTAGTTCATAGTAAAAAATACTATCAATACCTCGATTAATCAGAATATCAACCAAAACAGCATGCATAACATACGACCTCAAAGAGCCTACATGAGGCCTGCCAGACATGGTCTTTTCATCTCTCAAAATAATTTTCCTCTTTTTTGCCTCATCCCCATATTTGGCCAAGAAGTCATCTACAATTGAATCGCCCCAGAACATAATCATTTATTACAAAACCGAGTAGGGCCATTATAGAGATGAAAAAGACCTCACACAATCAATTTTCTTCTAGACAGCTGGAGCGTAATCCTCAAACTTTCTTTTCTTTTCTATATCTATGAATTTCATCTGTTCTTTTTTGAATGATAATTCAACGTGACCAGTCGGACCATTTCGGTGTTTCCTAATATAAATATCCGTGATGCCTTTTCTTTCCGTATCTTCCTCATAATAATCTTCACGATATATCATCATAACCACATCCGCATCTTGCTCAATTGCCGCACTTTCACGAAGATCAGAAAGTTGAGGGATTTTACTCGGTCTAAGCTCAACAGCTCTTGATAACTGTGATAAGGCAACAATAGGGATACCAAGGTCCCTGGCCAGAGCTTTAAGGGATCTAGAAATTTCAGATATCTCTTGCACACGATTAGGTTGGAAATTATACGAGCCGGCACTCATCAATTGAAGATAGTCCACAACAAGAAGATCAAGACCACTTTCCATTTTAAGCCTCCTGGCTTTAGCCTTTAATTCTGCAATTGAATTGCCGATAGAGTCATCAATAAAGATCTTCATAGAATTCAACTCATCCATAATGGCACCTATTTTGCTGAAATCGTCATCAGTTAGTTTCCCAGTACGCATTTTCCACGAATCAACAGCAAGAAGGCTACAAAACATACGTTCAACCAATTGCTCTTTTGACATTTCTAAAGAGATGACTCCTACTGAGTAACCTTTTTTTGCGACATTTTCACCAATATTCAAGGCCAAAGCAGTTTTCCCCATAGAAGGCCTACCAGCTACAACCACCAAATCAGCGGGTTGCAAACCTGAAAGAATATTGTCTAGAGACGCAAACCCTGTGGGGATCCCACGATATTTTTCCTTTGCATCGGGATCGTGGAGATCAGAAATCTTTTCATAGGTCTTATTTAGGACGTCCTTTATATGAACAAAACGATCAGCCATGAAAGTTTGAGAGACACCAAAAAGGTTCTTCTCAGCCTGATCAATCAAATTTTCAACATCCTCATTTTCTTCAAACCCCAGGCCCTTAATAGCATCACCAGCAAGTATCAATTTGCGCAAAATAGCCTTCTCCTTAACGATTGTTGCATATTGAAATACATGAGTAGAAGTGGGGACTTCATTGGCAAGCAAGGCTAAATAAGAAGCACCACCAACAAGTTTTAGTTCGTTACGGTCCTCTAGAACATTCGTCAAAGTCACAAGGTCGATAGGGGAGCGTTTGTCGTATAGATCTGAAATCGCCTGATAGACAATCCGGTGGGCATCATGATAAAAATCCTCAGATTTTAAGAAGTCAGAGATTTTCACAACGGCATTCTTGTCTATCAAAAGAGAGCCGATCACCGACTTTTCAGCATCTAAACTGTGGGGTGGTACTAGACTATGCTCTGCCATGGGAGCCCAATATTACATAAAGCAAAAATCATGTAAATGAAAAATTTAGAAAAATTTAATCTTTCCAGTTTACCATTCTCCTATGGATAAAATTAAAATCGGAAAATTAGGGGAGAAATACGCGCTGCAATTTTTGGTTAGTCAAAATTACGAGCATCTAAATCAAAATTATTATTCCAGATTTGGAGAGATAGATCTGATTGTGCTGGATTTATCGGAAAGGGAGCTAGTTTTCGTCGAAGTGAAGGCTAGAGCGCAAAATCACTTTGGTACTCCTGAGGAAGCCATTACTTTTCAGAAAAAATCTAAAATTCTAAGAACAGCATTGCATTATTTGCAGAATCAAAAAAAACACATAGCTTTCAGTTGGAGAATCGATTTAATTGCCGTAAAATTGAGCAAGCATGGGAAGCTTGAGAAAATAAATCACCTAAAAAACATTTTTGATGGATAACGATCCGATTGACGAAGTTAGAAGGCAAAGGGGTATGCGAAATTTCGGGATAATTATCGGTTTAGTTATACTGATGTCCGTGTTTTTCTTTCTGTGGGGATTCATTAACCGTGGCACCATAAGCATAACAGGAATGACGCCTTTTGAAGTAGAAGTACATGGCGGTGAAACATTTGAATGCGCTCAATCACCATGCGAAATCTCTCAAAAAAGAGGACATAAGAATCTGATCATCACAAAAGAGGGCCACAAAAATATAATTACCTCTGCCAAAGTAAGACTTTGGAGAACCGTTGATGTGGAAGTAGAGTTTAGCTTGTCACCTGAAATTACAGAAGCAGAGGCCTTGCCAGAGCAGACCGGAGAAGTGCTATATGAGCTAATAGAAGATAATGAAACCTTCAACCAAAAATTAGTGGAGTCAAAAGACTCGGAAAAGCGAACAATAGTTTATTTCCAAAACAAGGTAGATAACGCACAAATATTCGGGAACAAAGATTATGCCTTAATCGCTTCAGAAGAGAGTTATTTCGTAGATATTAGATTGAAGCAAAGACAAAGACTAAACGGAATAGATTTAAGAGATATAAAGGGTGGAAAAATATCCAAAAGTGGACACTACTTCATTTATTCAGAGGAAAATTCAACAAACTTAAAATTGCTAAAACTGGAGGACAATAGCATCAAGGAGCTTTTATTAATGATCGAAATCCCACACACAGCATGGATATACAATGACGGCATGGTTTTTGTCACAAAGCAAAAGTATTCACTTCAGGGGAATGACCAAGAGGGGAACCAATTAATTACTCCAATGGAAGGCTTCTCAAGCACAAAATTCACCTTCGGAATCTACAATCCTGACACAGACTCCTACAGCATTATAGAGAGTTTCTCGGGGATAACAGAAGGCCCTGATGATCTAATCCCAACCATAAACGGGCGGACAATATATTTCCAGTCAGGAGGAGAGTATTTCAAGATAGAATTGTAGGGCGGTCAACCCAAACGTAATTTCTACCCTGCAAAATCAGGGGAGATTTTAGAAAAATTTAACGTTTGATTGTCATACTGGCAAGTATGACAAAAAAAATATACACGTGCTCATTGAGCGGACTGGATTGTCAGATAATAGAAGTGCAGGCAGACATAAGTCAGGGCTTGCCGTCATTCTCAATAGTTGGATTAGGAGATGCATCAGTACAGGAATCAAAGGAGAGGGTAAGATCCAGCATCAAAAATTCCGATGCAAAATTCCCTCAGACTAAAAAGACAATCAATCTCGCGCCCGCTGAGCTGAGAAAGCAGGGGACGCTCTTCGACCTCCCGATAGCCGCGAGCATACTTGCAGTTTCGCAACAGATCAAACCTGACAAAATAGACGACTCAGTCATCATAGGAGAACTCTCACTTAACGGAAAGATCCAAAAGATTAAGGGAGCCCTTGCAATTACCCAGTATGCAAAAAGCCAGGGTTTCAAAAAGATTTTTCTACCCAAAGAAAACGCCATCGAAGCTAGCTTTATCGAAGACATTGAAATATATCCTCTGGATTCTCTCAAGGAATTCATTGGATTCTGTGAGAACTGTCTGGAAATACAACCCAAAAAACCAACACAAATGGAACGCATTCAAGGGGGGATTGCCAAAACTGACTATTCGTTAGGCAATATTATAGGCTTGAGCAGAGAGAAACGAGCTCTAAGTATTGTTGCAGCGGGTGGACACAACGTCTTACTTAACGGGCCACCCGGAACAGGCAAAACCATCCTTGTTAGAGCCTTCAGGAACCTTCTTCCTGGAATGTCAAAATCGGAAATATTAGAAACAACCAAAATATTCTCAATCGCTGGATTACTAGAGCCTGAAAAACCACTGGTTACAAAGAGACCCTTCCGTGAAGTGCATCACACGGCTTCAGCGATCTCAATAATCGGTGGGGGTGCAAGTAATCCAAGACCAGGAGAAATCACATTAGCGCACAATGGGGTACTCTTCCTAGATGAAGTCAACGAGTTCCCCAAACACGTCTTAGAAACCCTCAGACAACCCCTCGAAGATAAGTGCATTAACATCACAAGAGCTAATTTTAGTACGAAATTCCCAAGCAATTTTATTTTAGTAGCAACCATGAATCCATGCCCCTGTGGCTACAATAGCGACCCCAAAATACAATGCATTTGTTCAGATAGAGAGGTGCAAAATTATAAGAAAAAATTATCAGGCCCTATTCTTGACCGTATGGATCTTTTCCTCGAGGTGCCAAATATTCCAGTTAGAAACATCTTTGATGAAAACGATATCAGTAAAGAGCAGAGTCTAATTAAAGAAATAGATATAGCAAATCAAATTCAAAATAGACGCTTTAATAATCACTCCAAAATCAACAGGAATTCAGACATGGACTTGGACGCAATCAGAAAATTCTGCATCCTCGGCAAAGGCGCAAAAGAAATTTTAGATAAAGCCGCAGAAGAAATGAATTTATCAAATAGGGCCTATTTCAGAACCATCAAAGTAGCACGCACCATTGCGGATCTTGACCAAAGTGAAGAAATTATAAGAACACATCTTCTTGAGACACTTCAATACAGAAACAAATTAAACTAAGTGTTTTCATCTACCCTAAAGGCTTCCAACAACATATAATCCAGACAAATGGAGAAAACTCTTGAAACCAGGCAGTGCCATAACTGTGAAAAGGATTTCCCTGTTATGGAGAAGGATCAGGAATTTTATGAAATGATGGATGTACCGCGTCCCACCTTCTGTTACATCTGCCGAATGCAACGGCGCTTAAATTATCGGAATGAGCGCTTTCTCTACCACAGAAAATGCGACCTCACGGGAAAGGACACAATTTCATCATTCTCTATCGACAAGCCATTTCCAGTCTACGACAACGACGCATGGTGGTCTGATGATTGGGATCCACTCACATTCGGTCGCAATTTTGACTTTGAAAAACCCTTTTTCGAGCAATTCCTTGATCTTCGCGACACAGTTCCTCGCATCGCACGCCAACAGCAAAAACCTATGTGGAACTCCGACTATTGCAACTGCGCTAGCCAAAACCGCAACTGCTATCTAGTTTTTTCCACCAATCGCTGTGAAGATTGCTATTACGGATCTTGGGTTAATGACTGCAAAAACTGTATCGATGGTAAGAATATTTCTGGTTGTGAACTTTGCTACGACTGCGTTGGCTGTACTGATTGTTATGACCTCAAATATAGCCAAGATTGCCGCAATTGTAAGAACTCCTATTTCCTACGTGACTGTTTAGGCTGTATGTATTGCTTTGCTTGCAGCAATCTTCAAGACAAAGAGTACTATATATTCAATGAACGAAAGACAAAAAAGGAGTACGAAGATTTTATGAGGAAAATTAATCTTGGAAGCTATCAAGTTGTTCAAGATGGCAAAGAAAAAGCTCAAAAAATACTCCAAGATCTAATCGTCAAAGAGTACCACGGTACCAACATCGAAAATTCTATAGGCGACTACCTTCACGATTGCAAAAACGCATATATGGCTTTTGAGTGTGATCACTGCGAGGACGTACGCTATTGCGTTTGTCTAGAACAAGCCAAGTCTAGCATGGACCATAGCCACTGGGGAGTTGGCACAGAGAGAATGTATGAATGCCAAGCCTGTGGATATGACAACTTCAATTTGCGTTTTTGCAACCTCTGTTGGTCCGGCTGCTCTGATCTTACCTACTGCGACCAGTGTTTCTCGTCCAAGGATTGCTTAGGGTGTATAAGTATGAAGAAGAATCAATATTGTATTCTTAACAAACAGTATTCAAAGTCCGACTATACAAAATTGCGCGACCAAATCATCAAACATATGAAAAAAACTGGGGAATGGGGAGAATTTTTTCCTGCGAACCGTGCTATATATGGATACAACGAAAGTCTTGCTCAGGAACAAGTGAAAATGAGCAAAAAAGAAGTCATTGCAAGAAACTGGCTTTGGAAAGATTCGGACCCACGTGATTATTTGCCACAAAGTGTTCATATTCCAGACGACATTTGCGAAATTGACAGTCAAATTCTAGAGACTACTCTTAGCTGTCAAAACTGTGGTAAAAACTACAAAATCATTCCTCCCGAACTCAAATTCTACAAAAAGCAAACAATTCCTATCCCAAGAAAGTGCCACGACTGCCGTCACTATGATCGGATGGAGCTCAAAAACCTTCGTATAATGTATGACCGCAAATGCCAGCGATGCCACGAAAATATACGTACAACCTACCACTCTAAAGATCCTGCCAAGGTTTTTTGTGAAAAATGCTATTTAGAGGTCGTGTACTAGAAAACGGCTCCCAGAAGAGCGAATATTGACATATAGGAATAAAACAATTGTCAGATATGGCAAAAAGCAGCTGCAAAATGTCAAAACAGGATATCTCAGACAAAACAATCTGATATAATCGATTCATGCAAAATCAGTGTAAAAATTGCGAGATCAACTTCGAAATAACCGACTCAGATCAAAAACGCTATGAGGACTTTCAGGTCCCCCAGCCAAAGCTATGTCACAACTGTCGTCAACAACGTAGGGTGGCACATGGAAACCACCTGCATCTCTACAAACGCAAATGTGACCTAACCGGAAAAGAAATAATCTCCAATCATCCTCAGGATTCACCCTACAAAGTCTACGACATTGAAGATTGGCATGGAGACAAGTGGGACCCCCTCAAATATGGACGAGAGTATGATTTCAACAGACCATTCTTCGAACAATATGCAGAACTTTTGAAAGAAGTGCCATATCCATCAGTCCATCGTGGATACCAATACGATGAGAATTCTGACTATACAAACTATGCAGGCAAAAACAAAAATTGCTATCTAATTTTCGATTCCGACGAAGATTGGGATTGTTATTATTGCTACAGCACCAATGGCTCACGAAGCTGTATGGACTGTTACCGTATTCGAAAATGCGAACTCTGTTATGAGTGTATTGATGTGGTCAACTGTTACAACTGCCAGTTTGTACAGGATAGTTCCAATTGCTCAGATTCAATTCTGCTTAAAAACTGCATTGGCTGCAAAAAGTGTATAGCCTGCAGCAATCTCAAAAATAAAGAGTATTACATAAATAACGAAAAAGCCTCAAAGGAGCAGTACGAATCTTATCTAGAAAAACTCAAAGACCCAGCATTCCTCGAAAAAGCCAAAACTTATTTTGAAGAATTCAAACTAAAGTATCCTCAAAAATTCATGCACGGTGTCCAAAATGAAAACGTGGTGGGGGATTATCTAACAAATTGCAAAAATGCAATTCAGTGCTACGACGGAGCGCATCTGTGGGACTGTACGTACATTTACCAAGCCTTCAATCCATTAAAAGACTGCATGGATATTCAGGAGTGCGGAGACTCTGAACACCTCTACGAATGCGCATTCTCAGGATACGACGTTTACAATTTGAAATTCTGTGTGCATTGTTTCTCCAATGCCTCCGACTTGCAGTATTGTAATTTCTGCCATCACTCTAGAAATTGTTTCGGATGCGCCAGCGTGCTTCGAAAAGAATTTTGCATCTTAAACAAAAAATACTCGAGAGAAGAATCCGAGAGCTTATTACCTCGTATAATTGAACACATGAAATCTACAGGAGAATACGGCGAATTCTTTCCAATTGAACTTTCTTTATATCCATATAATCGCACAGTCGCTCAAACTCATTACCCTCTAACCAAGGAGCAGGCGGTCGAAAGAGGTTACCGATGGGAGGATGAGAATAAAGAAACGTCAGACCAGTCTCTTAGTGAAAAAACACTCAAATGTGAAAGGTGTAGCCGCAATTATCTTATTATCAAGCAGGAGGCACAATTGCTAAAGCGACTGCACATAGAGACACCCACGCTGTGCTTTTATTGTCGTCATCAGGATCGCCACAAAAAACGCAACACTCGGGCTATCCACGATAGGAACTGCCAAAAATGCCAATCAAAAATCCAGACAACCTTTGCACCAGAACAGAAGGAGATTGTATACTGCGAAAAATGCTATTTGGAATCATTGAATTAAAATATGAGCATAAAGGTAGATTATCACTTCCATCCAAATCTAAGCCTGCTTTGCAAAACCCTTTCAAAATGCAAATCCAAAAAAATCTGGGAGGCATTTAGAAGACATAAGCTAGATGTGGTATTTATAACAGAGCACGCTTACAAACGACCAAAGACGTCATTTGAAATTCTCAAAAAATACAAACCCAGGAACGCAAAGACATTAATCGTCCCTGGGATAGAGTGCTTAAGTTCAGAGGGGATTGATATGATAGTTTTCGCTCAGCAGGAAAAACACATTTACTCCAAACAAAACCTCCTAACGCCATGGAAACTAAGTATTAAAGAGATGGTGGAATTAGTTGATAGGGAACCGAAACTATTTGGTATCGTTGTTCATCCTCACACGCCGGGAACAACAAGTATATACCGAATTGCCGGTCCACAATTCACACACAATGCCATAAAGAAAATTAAATTTGTTGAAAAACATAATTGCTCTTTTACTATCACCATGAGAATATTTAAAGCGTTGGGATTAAACAGAATTCTCAAAAAGAAGTACAAACAAATGGTGGATACAAACCACACACCAAAAGACTTATTGCCCAAAAACACAATCCAAACTGCAGGCAGTGACGCACATCACCCAGAGGAGATAGGTGATTGCTCGATAATAGAAGCTCCAAGGAAAGAAGACGATGACTATCTCTTTAAAATGGCGACTACCAAATCAGGGAGGCTACACAAGGGAGAAAACAAGAACTCAATTCTAATAGTCAGGCAAATAATCACCACTGCAAAAGAATACTTCATGAAAAAACATGCTGGGAGGATGATGAGTTTAATTACGCGAAAATCTCT
>CAZCLD010000022.1:0-15078 GCA_964499425.1 uncultured Candidatus Peribacteria bacterium
TTGCTGGAATTTTCAATAAACCTACGAATGTTGATTTGTCTTCGGGAATGATGGTCTTTTGTATTAGAGATCTTGAGGACGCTCTTCGTCCTACAGCTATGTACATCATTCTGAATTATATTTGGAGTAGAGTTCGTAGTGAGTTGAAGAAGAGAATTCTGCTTATTGATGAGGCTTGGTCCATAATGCAGCATGACGATAGTGCAAAATTTTTGTTCGGCCTTGTGAAGCGTGCCAGAAAGTACTATTTGGGAGTTACTACTATCACCCAGGACGTTGAAGATTTTGTTAAGAGTAATTTTGGGAAACCTATTATTACGAATTCCTCAATGCAGCTTTTGCTTAAGCAGGCGCCATCAGCGATTGATATGCTGGGGAAGATATTTAATCTCACGGAAGGGGAGAAATATGTCTTGCTTAACAGTGGAGTGGGGCAAGGGCTTTTCTTTGCCGGCTTAAAACATGTGGCGATTCAAATTATAGCTTCATATACAGAGGATAAGATCGTGACAACAAATCCACAGGCAGTTTTAAAAGCTCAAGCTGAGGCGGAAGGGGAAATAGGGGAGCCTGGTGAAGAAGGAGCAGCTCAGGGAGGTGAGGCGGCTGCAATCCCCACGGAGGGTGCTGCAACAGAGCAAGGTCCGGCCACAGTTGAAGAGGAGCCTATGGCTTCTACAACTGATGCGGGTGTTGTGCAAGAAGAGCCTCTAGCTGGGGGAGAATCTGCGGAAGCGGCTCCTGAGGCAACAACTCCTGAAGCAACAGCTCCTGAGGCAACAACTCCTGAGGCAACAGCACCTGAAGCAACGGCACCTGAAGTTGCTGCTGATGCGACAGCTCAACCGGAACCGGCTGCTGATGCGACAACAGAACCAGAAGCAACTACAGAACCAGAAGTATCAGCTGAACCTGGAGCAACAGCAGAGTCCCAGGATCCTACACAATTACCACCTCCTGAATTGCCTCCAGTAAATTAAAACTCTTCTAGTGCGGCATCAAGTTGCTCGTCTTTATTCTTGCTATTATTAACTATCTTGTCCGGAGTTATGCCTGTACCGCTTATGTTCTTGCCGTTTGGTGTAAGCCATCTTGAGATTGTGTATTTGAAAAAGGAGTTATCGTCGTATTGGTTTAGATTTTGCACGCTACCTTTGCCGAATGACTGTGCCCCGATGATTTTGGCGATTCCATGGTCTTGTAAAGCCCCAGCCAAGATTTCTGATGCTGATGCTGAGCCTTCGTTAATTAATACTACTATTTCGTAGTCTTGTAGTAAGCCGACTCCGTTTGTTTTGTATTCCTCTACTAGCCCATCTGCGTATTCTAGTTTTACGGCTGTTAAAACTTCCTGCGAGAATAATCCTAGGATGTTTACGGCTATGTCTAAAAACCCGCCAGGATTATTTCTTAGGTCTATTATTAATCCATCAGGGTTGTTTTCAAGTAGATCGTTACTTGTTTTTAGAAATTCTTCATAAGTGTCTTCTCCAAAATTTAATAACTCTATGTATCCTATGTTTTTGTTTCCTGAGCTAATCATTTCACCGTTTATAGTTGAAAGGAGGATGAAATTTCTTGTGACTGTAAAAGTGAGTTCATTATTTTTTCTTAAAACTTTGATATCTACATTGGTTTCGGATGGTCCTTTTATCTTGTTTGCTACTTCAGTTAGGGTGTATCCAATCACGTTTTCTCCATCTACCTCTATAATGATGTCGTTGGCTTTAAGTCCGGCTTTTTCTGCTGGAGAGTCGTTGAAGGGGGTAACAATTGTTATGTTTTTGTCGATAATTTCAATGATTATGCCAATTCCTTCGTAATCTCCGGATAGGCTATCAAGTAAGTCTTGTGCATCAATTGGTTCTTCAAAAACTGTGTATTTGTCACTGACATTCTCAAGCATTCCTTTTATGGCACTGTATATTAATTCTTCATCGTCTAATTCATCTTTGTAGAGGTATTCGTTTTTAAGTGAAGACCAAACATCGAGAAAAGCTGGAAAATTCTCTGCTTCTGGCAAGTTATTGGCTGTGTTGGTGTAAGAGCTAATTGTGACTGAGATTGAAGTTGCGGGTACTTGATTGGAAATTTTGTATAAGTAATAGGCTGCTTCCCCGCGTGATATTCTTTTAGACATCTTAAATAAGTTGCTGTCGCTTTCGAAAATATCTAGCTCTGCGGCCCTAGCTGCAATGGTGGCTGTTAGGGACTCTTTATTCAGATCTGTGAACGGGAAATCATCTTTATCAAAAATGTACTTATTCCCAATGCCCAGAGCTTTGAACATATTAGAAAGAGCCCTATGTTTTGAAACTGATTTGTTTGGTTTGAGTTCAGGATTTAGTCCAAATGGTATTAGTATTTTTAGATCTATTGCAGTTTGAATATATGCTGCGTAATCAGCGTCGTTGGTTGTGTCTATATAAGGGAGGTCTATTTCACTAGTAATTTCTGTATCCGCGTAATCTAGAATTAGCTTGTATAGTTCGTTAAGTTCCAGTTTGTCGTCTGGGCGGAAGTTTTCTTCCTCGGTGTCTAAAAGTCCTTGGTCGTAAAGAGATTTTATTGGACTGTAGTAATCATGATCAGTACTGACGTCGGCGTAGAAGCTAAAGGCACTCTGAGTTTGGAGCGTGAAAAATAATAGGAGGAATGAAAGTCTAAGTAGCAATTTGTTCATAACAGGCCTATCTTACTAGACTGCGCCTGCATTTTCGAGGGCTTTTTCTGCGACTAGTTTGGCGTCTCTTTGGCGACGAAGTGCATTCATTAACATAACTAATCCCTCCATCTTCATGTCAACTTCTCCAAAGCCTAGATCTGTTACTGTGGTGCCATGGTGTATAGCGTGGCCGATTTGTTGTAGATCTAGGAATGGTTGGTCGAGATCTATTTCAGGAGTAGGGATATCAAATTCTGCTGCCGCGTGCAGGATGTGTCCCATATAGGACATTATGTAATAAACTGTTTCTGGATTTTTTGCTTGCTCTGCCCAGTTGTCATTAATATGTTTATAGTCTTGCAGTGCTCTTCTTATTTGAGGTTCTAGCTCAGCTCTTGTTGTAGGATACTCTTCTGTTCGTGTGTGCGGTGTTTGGTGACGATAAGACTCTGCAAAAATCCCGATTGCCCTGATTCTTTCTGCCCGTAAAAGCAGTTGATAATCGGCTTTTTCGCTGACTTTATCGAGAGAAATGTTTCCTTCTGTGCTCAAGGTTCTAATAGCTCTTTTAAATCCTTCTCTCTTGGTGGTTGCTTCAATTTCAGGGCTGGTTAGAACTTGCATGACTTGTGCCTTTGCTTTGAGTAGAGCTGCTCTGGCCGCGGCACTGTGAACCTCCATTTGGTCGGCTTGCCGCCAGGTTTCCGAGAAGAATTTTATTGCCGCGTCGTAATCTCCCAGATAGCAAGCCATTTCACCTTGTTGGTCCAAAATATTAACTTCGGAGAATGGGTTGAAAATTAGCGGAAATTTTCTGGTGACTTCTCCAATTTTATCCAAAGCTGCTTTAGCTTTTGTGATTTCTTTTTCCTGCTCTGCAGTTACGGCTAATGGCTGCA
This sequence comes from uncultured Candidatus Peribacteria bacterium, assembly GCA_964499425.1. Taxonomy (GTDB): domain Bacteria; phylum Patescibacteriota; class Gracilibacteria; order UBA1369; family LOWO2-01-FULL-3; genus JAQBYK01. The sequence continues at coordinate 3,565 of CAZCLD010000022.1, forward strand.
TAGCAGCATCTTCGTCGAAAGTAATTTCTCCATCTCTCCTTATTATAGCTTGTCTGGTTTTTTCAAAGGGACATCTAGAGCGAATAATTCTTAAAAGATCAATGAATTCTGGATGAGGGGTATGGTGATTTCTCTGGTGTTCTCTGTTGAGTCTAGCAAGTGTTTCGCGATTCTCACTGCTAAAGAGCTCAATTGCGTCGTCAAATCGGAGTTCTTTAAAAGCTAATTTGGCTTGTAGAAGAATGTTAATCGCTTCTGAGTCCACGCAGTCACCTCCTTCTAAATCTTCTTCATAGATTTTGCGCATCTGTGCTGTGTCTGAAAGCATGTAGGCTTTTTCGAATCTAATGACGTGGGCTCTTGCCATGTCGACGTCTTCGGAGTGTCTTTCATGAATTGCTTCAAGATCTGCAACACACGAGTCTACCTCTGCAAATTTACCTAAGAATCTGGCGTTTTCTGCCCTGGCAAAAAGGGTTTCTATGGCGAGTCTTTTTCTAGCCTCACTTACTTCTTTTCCAGCAGTGAGTCTAGAAATTGTGTCTTTTAGTTGAGATGTTTCTAATACTGTTGACGCAACTCTAAAGGCAGCGCCTGTGGCGTTATGCTCCCTTGCGTCTTGTAATCTCTCGTTGGTTGCGCCGGTATATTCATCCCAGAAGGTGGCCTCCGTGGTTACTGGATCATCACTGTCAGCTATTGTGCTGTAGAGAGAATGCATGGCGTCTGGATGGATGGCTTGAGGCTCAGCTCGAAATTCGGCTAGTAGGTATTTGGCCAATTGGACTTTTTCAGCCTTGTCTGTTATTGAGCCGATTACTATATCTCTTGTGCTTTCGTGTTGTAGCTCAAAGTTGCCATCGGGAGTTTCGTGTATATAGCCTCCCTTGATTAGTTGTTCGCTGGTTGTCCTGAATGCTTCTGAACTGTCTCTGCCTGCTTCAAATAAATCGATTAAATCAATTACTTGTACTTTGGTGGCTTTGCCACCCATTAATGCTATTGATTGAAGAATGCGTCTAGAAGTCTCATCCAAGGCGCTTATTCTCTCGTGGAAATAGTTGGCGATATCTGCGCTTGACGCTGGGTCGATGGATTCTAGGCGATCCAATAATGTTCGGTCTATATCGATGTTTTCGTCTGTAATTTTTAGCCATTTGAAGTCGCTTGTTTCCGGATCGACTTCTAATATTGTGTCCATCAGACTTTTCATAGCCCATGGTGAGTTTCCGGCAATTTCTCCTAGCTTGCGATACCATGGTCCAAGATTCCTTGTGCTGCCAGTGGCATAGTTTATCCGGACTACTTCGGGAAGTGAGTAGAATGCGAAGCTGTGGGCTAGCCATGCGTCGCTGAAATCGAGTCCTTCTAATTTTACTGTTTGCGCTGCTTCTTCACTGCTGAGATTGTCTTTAACGACGTTTTCTGCGAGGTTTTGCAGTGAAGTGGACTTGAACATTTCTTCGGGGCGATTGGATAGCACTGCTTTTCCCTCGGTATCGACTAGATACCTTCTAACAAGATGAACTAGGAAGGGCTCAGAAACTCTGTCTGCATGGTGGATATCTTCTAAAACAAAGAGGGTATTTCTAGCCTTTTGGAAGTTGACTATCATCAGAGCGTTGTAGCATAAGTCGGCAACACAGTCAGGATGTTTAGCGGCAAATTGTGTTTTCTCAGCATTTGACCACTTAGAAAATTCGCTTAATGTGACTTGGAGTTTGTCAATTTCTGCATCAGCTCTTTCGGCTAATTCTCCATCGATAGGAATTCTTTCTGAAGTTGAAGCATCGGCAACATCAGCCAGGTCCAGAAGGGGATCCTCGTTTAGAGCTTCAATTAGCTGATCGGCTACTGTTACCAAGCTGGAACCGACTACATTTTTATCTGTTGAGTCGATTGAGCAAAGGATGAATGAGGGGTGTTTGTCTAATATCTCTTTTAGTAAGCGGGATTTCCCCATTCCTGCAGCACCTTCGAGGTTGATGAGTCTTGTTGGTCTGTCGGTGTCTTCTGCTGTTAGGAGGGCCCATAGTTCTTCGAATTCTTGGGTATAGCCTATAAGTCTATCTGGGCCTCCAGTTTCTAGTGCTACTTTGGATTTTACTGATTTGAGCAAGAGGAATCCCTCGCTGTCTAGTGTTTCAGTCTCAATTGAGACGTTGCTTCCAACTCTACTGTTGGGGTCGTCTATTAAGTCTGCTAAAACACTTGAAATGGAAATTGTATGGCCTTCGCTTAAAGGGGTTTTCCAGTCTGTAGATGGATATTGACCAATGCTAAATTCCTTTTCGTCGTGGTGGGTGATTGGGCCAGTACCTAAGGTCATACGTGTCTGTGGGGCTCTTTGTGATAACGAAGTGGCTATATCTAGTAGCTTTTTAACACCGCTTCTTTCAGAAAGTGCAAGGATTACTAGATTTCCTTGACTATCTTGTGTGATATCAAAATCGCGAACATCTGCAATTACTGAGATTTCAGCTCTAAGGTCACTGCTTATTTCGTCTATAGAATCATTATCGACTATGAGGTATGAAGCTACCCTTTCTGAGGGTCTGCTGTCTTTTTCAGATGGGGCTTCGAATCCGAGTCTTGCAAGGATTTCGGATCTATTCGTATTAGAAAAAAGCTCTAATGTTTGGGCTGCTTCTACTGTAGTGGCAACTTCTCCTTGCAGTGCTCTCTCAAGGGCTTTCTCGCCTTCTTGATGTGCATCTGGGTTTGTTGCTTCCTCGACTAAATCAACAATATCTTTAACCCCCGGTGTTGGCACTTCTGGTTTCTTTGCCATCGTTTTATTGTTAGGAGATTATGGTAACACCATTCTTCAATTAGGTTAAAGATTATTTTGCACTCAAAATGAGATAGCGTCTTGACCCAATAGGCAAATGATGTTATAATTTATTTGTTAATTAACAAAAACTAACATGAAAAAGAAATCTCTAGCACCAGTTCACCCATTAGTAACCTTTTGGTTGGGTTTGCTTACAGGTGCTGTGATTGTAGGTTTGATTTTTTCCTACAAGGCTTTAAACCCTGCGGATTACGAATCATTCTTGCTTCGGTATCCTAGTTACGGAAGTTTTTACAAGACTACAGATCTTTATGATTCTGGTACTCGTTCAATAGGGACGCCTCCAGGAGGGTATGTGAATCCTTATTCGATAGGGACACCTCCAGGTGGAATAACTGATCCTTATAGTATTGGTACTCCAAGTGGTGGGTAAAAACTAGGCTTCTGCGGATTGACTTAAGGATGCATTGATTAAGCTGCGAGCTTTTCTCAGGCTTTCTCCAACGTTGTCATGCATTGTTTTGGAGTCGAAATATTGTAGTCCTCTGTGGACAGCGTCAGCTGATAGATAAGGATCACTTGATCTTTCTGGTTTATCTATGCTTTCTAGGCCTAATTGGTCCGCAATATTTACAATAGTATTGGTGTAAGAGCTGAGATAGTAGGGGACTTCACCACTTGCATCTGCGGCGGCAGTGTCCCAAGGTGGGGACTTAAGTACCTCAAGATCTTTGAGTGCCACTGCGATATGTGGTGCTGCCTCTTTGCGAACTTTATCTAGATGTGCTTCGTCTAAGGGGGTTGCTGATTTGGCTATTTTGACTTCGTTTTCATATGACAATAGTAGGAGGCCGACTGCTCTCACTCTTTGAATTCTTAGTACGAAATGATATGGATCGTTTTCATCCATATTTTCTAATGCGGAGAATCCTTCTTCTGTGTAAGTATTTATTGCTTTAAGGATATTATTTCTGAGCATTATCCCGTTTGGAAATGGGACGACGTGTCCTCTTTGTTCTGCGGTTGTTCCGTTGACATGACATAGTGCTTGCATTATCTCCATGTCTCCGCGAAGTTTTGCAGCTCTGGCTGCTTGACTATAGATTTCCATTTGCATTGCGATTCTCCAGATTTCCTTAAAGTCATCGCATGCTGCATCGAAGTGTCCTAAGTGTGATTTGGTTTGAGCAACCTGATCTAAGAGGAATAATTCTTCTATTGGTCTGAATGAGGAGGGATCTCTTCTTCTTCTTTCTTCCAATGGTGCGAGGCTTTCTAGTAGTTCGACTAATTCTCTACTTTGTACTGAGCTAAGTAGGCTAGGATCGGTAATCACGTCTTCATCGACGCCGCTTTGTGCGAGAGTTTGTATGGTCTGTTCAAGTCTTATGCGATAAATTAATCTCTTGATTTCTAGGGAATCCTGGTTTGTAGGGTCGGTTTCAAGTGTCTGTAGTATTTCTGGATTGCCTCTGCAAAGATCTCTACATCCAGTGAAATCCTTGCTCCCAGCTGCGGCAACTTTATAGGTGTATTTTAGATCTGTAAGGAAGTTCTTTCTTGGATTTCTTTCTGCGAGATTAGTTTTATCCCTAAGTTTTTGATGGAACTCTCCTAATTTGGCTAGATCAGTTGTTATGTATGCTGCTTCGAATCCTAGCAAATAAATCATTCTGAAATTTGCTGTTCCTGGTCTGTGTGTCTCGATTTTTTCTAAGATTGCAATTGCGTGGTAGGCTTTTTGGGTTCTTCCGAGGTAGACACCGTTGTAGATGGTACCAATCAGTGCTTTTACTACGAAGTCTCTGATTTGCTCTGCGGTTTCTGCGCCCTTCATCATTTTTCCAATTGCTTTTATAACTGTGCTTTTTGTTTCTGAATCTAAGTCGTCGAGAATTGTCATTGCGAGACCAAAGCCTTTTCCATATGTGCCGTGAGTTGTAGCGTCTTCTAGTGCTTCTGTAGCTGTTGTTCCGTAGATTGTCCAAAACCTTTGTTCGTCTTCTCCTTGTACTGGAGCTGCATGTTGTAATAGTGCTAGCCTGTTGTCTTTGCCGAGGGTGTCTTCGCCTCTAAATTCTTCATGTAGCTTTAGTGCCAGAGTTCTTCTACTGTCTGTGTCCATTCCTTGTAGTACGGCATCTCTGATTGTTTCGTGCCAGAATCTGTATGTGTTTCTTGCTTTACTAACTAAGAATCCTTTGTTTGTTAGTTCTTCTAGCTCGTTTGTTGCCATGCCCTCGAGATTTCTTCTGGCGAAGGCTATTAGCTTATCCATTGGAATTTTGTCTCCTATGAGAGCAACGCACTCCAATACAGCTCTGGCCCCTGGGGTTAGATCTGTTGCTACTCTTTCTGCATGGTAAATTGTAAGGTCTCCGCTTATGTCATCAATTTTTGTTAGTGCTTCTGGCTTTAGGTCGATTTGTGCTTTTCCTACAATTAAATATAGATCTGGTCTTTCAATTATTGTGTTTATAAAAGTGGTCAATTCAAATGGTGTTTGGGCTTTTTCTCCTAATAATCTAGGCCAGTCTCCTAGGGCTTTTGGATCTCCAGTGTCAGGGTCATATCGTAATTCCTCTGGGAGAGAGTGGAAGACGTATTTTGTGGCAGTATCTGTGTCACTTAAATCCAATTTTGGTCTGCCATCTTCATCAACCAAAGATACTGTTTTTACATACTGCCCTAGGCCATTTCGAGACGTAAAACTACTTTGTACCCTTGTTTCTAGTGCAGCCTGAGTTCTGGAATGATATCGTTCTTCGGGACGCATTGCTAAAATTGCATGTCCGGAAGTGCTATCTAAAAATTCATGTACAAGTTGCATGAGGTGTTCGTCGGAATGTCTGTCGGTGTGATGTACGTCGTCTAGTACAAGAGTGAATCCTCCCTCTTTGGCTTCATAGGCTCTAAGTGCATTCAGGCAGAGATTTTTAATCTCATCTGGTTTTTTCTGGGCAACACCCAATTTCACTATTTCTCCTTTATTGTGAAAATCAAGTAGTGGTGCAATTTCTGCTTTTCTGCGTTCGTTTGGTGGAAGTTTATCTTTGAGTGCTTGTGCTATCTGATTTGCAACGGTTACGAGTCCATCGCCTTGCACGTGTTCCCCGGCGGGATCAAGTGAAAGGACTATTGTTGATGGGCTGCTTTGTACCAACTCGTGCAAAAGTCTAGATTTACCTGTTCCTGCATTTCCCTTCAGGATACTTAGCTTTGTTTCAGTTGATGAAGACGTGGCTTCTCTTAATTCTTCGAGTTCTTCGTCGTATCCAATAAGTTGGTCAGGTCCGCCTCCCACTCTTAATTGGACTTCGGGAGATATTCTGATTTGTAAGAGGTCAGGGTCATCTGTGTCTTCTCTGCTACGGAATTTGAATAGCGTTGCGTCTCGACCTGTGCTTAAACTGGTGAAATCTGATTTTCTTACTCTAAATTCAGGTGTTCTTTGTCCCAAGGTTCTTAAATTGTCTAGCTCTTCTGTTCTTAGATAGTTGTCTATTATCAAACCGGTCTCTGTTTGAGTTAGATTGTCGTTACCAAGGAAAATGTTCGCTCTGTTGTTTGTGCAAGCAAAGGTTGCGTTTGCCCATCTTGCCAATGATCCTCCCGCTCTTTGTGTAAGTGCGATGATTACAATGTTCCCTCTGTTGTCGCTGGTGATGTAAAAGTCTTGTGATGTTGCAAGTCCTGAAATTGTTTGAAAAACTCTTTTAGCATTAATACTCTCGTCGGGGCTTCTTAGAAATAAATTTGGGTCAATGGTCATATATGTGCATCTGCCATCGCGTCTTGGTGTTTGAAGGCTCTCCTTTCTAGCCGATTCAATTGCTTCTCGGGAGCTATAGGTAGGTGCGAAATAAGATGGCGGTGTATCCATTTCACCTGCGGTTACTGTGGTTGTTGTATCAACACCTCCTGGAGTTGTTTTGGTTAGTGACGGACTGTCCACGTTGTTAGGACCAGTGTCGTGCAAGGTTGGATGAATGACAAAAACGGCCCCTCCTAGCCGGACAGCAATTCCCTCTTTATTTGTTGCCATGTTTATACCTATTGGCATGTCGGATTGTAGTGCTCTATGGAGTAGATGTGGTCCGTTGTGAGCAGAAGATGTTAAGTGTTGGCTTACCTGAAGTGTGTCATGAGGACTTCTTACAGGGAGTCTGAGGTCAAAAGGGCGTGTCAAATTCTGGGCTTCAAGGAAGTCTCTTGTATGTTCACTTGCTTCTGTTGGGTTTGTGATTGTGAGGAATCTTGTATCTCCTGGAGGTGATATTATGCTTAGTCTTTTCCTAGATCCGAGAAATGCTATGGATTGTTGTCCTCGGTCAAGGCCTCCAAAATCTCTATCTACATCAACACTGCGTATTCTCCCGCCCACGAGCTCAATGGGGGTTGGTTGTCTTTCTCCCGAAGAAAGGTCTAATCTCCCTAAAACTGCTGAAGGATCACCTTCTGGGGGTGCTTGGGGTGGGACGGTTGGTCTAGTTGGAGGTGGCATATTTTTGAAATAAAGTTAGGAGAGCAATATTAAACAAAATTCAACATTTTTGGCAAGTGCAAAAGTGAAAGCGTTTTGATTTTTTAGGTGAATGTTTTATTATTGCTTCCTTTTGGAGGAATTTTGAATTGTCCTTTGAAAAAAAGAACACTCGCTAGGGAGAAACTTGTTTGCTGAGGGGGACAGTGAGTGAGTCACTCTCTGCGAGAACAAACTTTTGGTGCGCTGAAATACGCGCTACGAGGTGAAGAACATGCGAAACGTGAGGAGTACGTTCGGAAAGTACGGGCTCCTCGCGAGCCTGTACTTTGCTCAAGGTGTGCCTGAGGGCTTCATCGGTGGGGCGCTGATCAACCGGCTCTATAGGCAAGGGCTTTCGCCTGAAGTTGGCGGGATATTCATGGCGGTCGTGATGTTGCCATGGGTATTCAAGCTCGTCTGGGCTCCGCTGGTCGACAACGTGGATCTGCTCAACACGCAGTTGGGTGGGCGCCTCTCCTGGTTCTTAAAGCGGAAGCGCTTTGCCTGGATTGTGTGCTCCACACTCGTGATGATGCTGTCCTTGGTGTCGCTGGCGGTGTTCGACGGCTGGATCGCCGGAGTCATGGTCGTTGCCGTTGTGCACAATGTTGCTCGTTCTTTCCAGGATGTGGCCACCGATGGGTTGGCCATTAAAATCTTGGACGAAAAGGAGCGGGGTTTCGGACAGAGTGCCATGTGGGCGGCCCACATGCTTGGAGGTATCGCTGCTGGTTCTGGTGTGATTTACTTCTCGGACTCGTTGCCCTGGGCTTGGTTCTGCGGTTTGGTGATCGGCTTCATTGTCGTCACCGGTCTGCTTCTGCCCTGGATGATGATGCCGGTTCCGTCGAAAGAGGAGCTGGCGACTGAGAAGACCAGCTGGCGTGACCTCTACCGGTCGTTCTTGTCGCTGACTGCCGTCTGTCTCGTTCTGGTGTGCCTGTTGGCGCACGTGGCTGAGGGGCTGACCGCGCCGATCATTGAGGCGTGGCTCCAGCGTGACCTTGGTTACGACAACGAGTGGATTGGTACGATCGACTTTTACAGCCGGTGGGGCAAGTTCGTGGCCATGATTCTCGGAGGGTTTGTTGCCAGATGGATCGCGCATAGGCGAGCGCTTGCGTTCGCTGTGGTCCTGAAGGTGGCGGTCTACCTCTCTCTAGGAGCCTTCGCAGGTTACTGGGGATCGAAGGGGCTGGTCCTTGGCCTGGTGATTTTGAGTGGGTTGGTTGACGGTGTCTTCCTGATCCTGCTCTGCACCCTGCTGATGGACCATACCTGGAGTCGAGTCGCTGCGACGCAATTCGCAGTGTTCATGGCCTTCAAGAACCTGTCCGTCACGTGGACCGTGGCCGCGGGTGGCGTCCTGAGCACAACCCTGAGCTCAGCTGACATGTTCCTGATGGGGGGCGCGTGCCAGCTACTTCTACTTCTACCCCTATTCTTCGTGCGTTCAGGAAAGGAAAGGACCTGACGTGCGGATGACGAAAGTGTGGGCGCCCCGCTCCGACCGACATGGCGGAGACGGGGCGCCCCGCATTCGGTTCAATCATTTGAATCGATCTTGCAGAGAGTGAGTGTTCTATATTGCTGTTTTACCTTATAAATGCTATAATTCTTAGATTATATAGGTGTAATTATGGCTGAAGAAAAACAACCAGTTCCACCCGTTGCGCCTGCAGCTCCGAGTCCAAAAATGGATAAGGCTGCAGATGTTGAGCAAAAAGTAGATCAAGTTAAGGCTAAGATTGCTCATAAGTCTATAGGCAAAGGGTCAGTTGCGGCAAAAGCTGTTAATACCTTGATTTTTGCGCTAATTGCTGCGGCTGTAATCGCTGGTAACTATTTTCTTGAAGCTAAATATGTTAGTGGAGAGATTTTGGAAGCAGCTACAATTGTTGAGCTTGATTACGAAAATCAAAATATTCTTCCTAAGAATCGTATCTTGAGATTTGACCCAGAGTGGAAAGATACTTCTATGGAAATATCTGATTTGGGAGATGAGGAATACCTATTGTATCTCGATTCGGGCCATATTTGGGGTGATTTCTCAATAAGTAATTCCAAAACTAATATATTGATAGAGAATCGTATTATTGTAATCCCTGTTTTTGCGACATTTGATCTTTCATTTGATGGTGAGCGAATGATAATGGATGTTTATAATGGGAATGTCTACTTGGCTTTTTGGCATGAGGACAAAGGGGATCTGAAGAAATCTCCTGTCATTTTCCAAAAATATTTTGATGATGGAATTAATAACTTGCTTGTTCCAAGAGGAAATCATGTGGATGTTCCTCTAAAGAAGATTGATGAGGATATTGAGCCTTTGCTCTTTTCAAAACTAGCAAAGGAATTTAAGTATTCTGCTATTCCAGCTAAATCTAAGGAATCTGACTGGGTAGTTGAGAATATGAAAAAGGATACAAAATATATTGAATCAGTTAAGCAAGAAATTGTATCTGATGTTCTATCTCGAGGAATTCAAGTCCGTGAAGGCATGATTAGCAAATTCCTTTTTTGGGCTGAGGAAAACCTTACATTTGTTCCTGCCAAGAAAGATCAAATGCTAATTGATCATATTCAGGCTTATTTAGATGACGCACTTTACTATGTTGGTCAGGGAGATGAGAGTAAAGCTCAAGAGAGTCTGAGTAAATTCTCTTCTTTTGGGGTTGACGTTCCTTCCTCCTATGAAGATACAATCGCGGTTTTTGGTCCAGGTGATAATCAGTCATTGGTTTCTGAATTCATCCTAAATAGAGCTTTTTCTACTAGCGATGCACTTGGTTCCTACATGTTAATGGACAAACTCTGGCTGGATGTTTATGGGGGGATTGATGAAAGTACAGCTCTTGCAGAGCTTTCACTTGATGATTATTACAAGCATTTTGATCAGATTTTGGGAGATATTTCGACGAAGGACCAGTATAGAATGTATCTTACTTTTCAAAATCAATTGTTTGATAATCTGTTGCTTAGAAACTCCATTTTCTATGCGGACGGATATTTTGCAATGAAAAATGCTATTGAGCAGGAATTGCTTGAACAGTATGAGGGTCAGCTTAGAGATGAATTACAGCAAACCTTCATCAGTTATAAAATCGATTTTATGAAAAGAATGAGGAAGCACTTTTTCAACGAAGAAATCGAAGTTCCGGCAGCCAAAGAGATTTTCTCTCGTTTATTTGAGGAGGTTGATGCTCTTATGCCTGCTGATACTTCAAGTGTTGCTGTTATTGAGCTTTTTCAGAATCAGTTGTCTGACATTGATGATCTTTGGGGATATTTAAGTAGCCCCGAGTATCATACTGGTAGTTATGGTCTGACTCACGAAGAGAGATATGAATCTTATTTAACTGAGAGAGATACAATTTATAGTCTTGTCAATTTGCAAGAAGAAGTTTTGGGAGAGACAGTTGAAGTGGAAGATGATGTTTTGGGGGCAATTAAAGAGGTGGAGGATTTGCTTAGTGAGAATGAGGATATTAGCGATCTTGAAGTTGGTGAAATAAAGCAGGTTGATCAAAGATATGTTGATGTTAAGGCTGTCCTTGGTGGTTATCCGTTTGAAGGGCAGTATGATCGTGACACTGATACTTTTATAGAAGTATATGTTTATGAGGAATTAATTTCTGACAGCTCTGTCAAACTTGATGGCTTACTTGCTGTTTTACAGGCGAAGTTTGCTGATCTTGCAGAGGACTTGGAGATTTTGGAGGATGAAGATAAGTTGACTGAGGAAACTTCAGCGCAGAGATTTGCGCGTGTTTATATTGCAAAAAAGGTCACTGAGTTTGGGTTTGAAGCTGAGCTTGAAGATGTTTCTGTTGTTGATGAACTTAATGCTGTTTATCGACTAGAAAATATCGTTTTGAAGGATGTTGAGAATATAGAGGTCACTTTTGATATTTTGATGAATGGTGAGCTTGCAACAAATGTTCTTTTGATGATTGATGGTAAGCCTACAGTTCTTGACGGGAAATATAGCCTAGAGGAACTTGTGATAATGGTAGCTGGCGGAGAATTTGGTGATGAAGAAGATGAAGAAGAAGAGGAAGTGAAAAATGATGAAGAAGAACCTGCCGAACCAACTGGTGATCCGACAGATGATGAAAAAGTTCTTAGATAGTTTATTGTTGAGCTACGTGTTCCATCCACTGATGTAATGTGTCGAGGTATCCTTCACATGTAA
>CAZCLD010000022.1:15088-19771 GCA_964499425.1 uncultured Candidatus Peribacteria bacterium
GAGACCTTGAACGTCTTTTGGAGTGCCTAACTTGTCAGCTGCCATTGCTGGTGCAATATCAAAGTGCATGAATCTAGATTCTTCTATGCCAGCTGACTCTTTGATGTATGACCCTGCATTCTGGGCGCCTCGTTTTCTTTCTTGCCCGAGGTTTTTTATGTCGGCTTGTCCAGTTGCTGTGTGACTGCTTGCTTTTATGTCTTCAACATTGAGTTGCATTGGCTGCATTCGATCTCCATTAGTTTGAGAAGTATCCTCGATCCATCTGCGATCTTTTTTGCTACTACTAACTGCGATTGTTTGATGTCCACCCATAACTACTGCTGCACCCGTGAGTGTGGCGACTGTAGTTACGCTTCCTATTTCTTCTCCTCGTTCTTGTAGTCTGCGGAGTGCGAACCATACTGCGTCTCCAAGAGCTTCTCGTCCTTCAGCATCGGTATTTGTTTCTTCTCGATGTACTCCGCTGCCATGTCTATGAATGTCTTCCATAACTCGTGCGTCTCCACTTATTTTGTTTGATGCTATTCCAAAGACGAAATCAACGTTCATTACTGGTTTTTCTTCTCCAAATCTTGCAAACTCTGCGGCTACAGAAGCTCCACCCATCATGTCACCTTGCATTTCTTTGGCATGTGCCCCTTTATTGCAATACCCTCCAGTGTTAAACATGATTGCTTTACCTGCTAAAACGTGAACTGGTTTATCTCCTGCGTCAGGATGTCTGTATTTCATTATTGCTACGAAAGGTCCGAGCTCTTTACCTGATCCTGCGTGCAGAGATTCTAGTACTTCCAGTTTTTTTGCGTAGGTGCTAGTTGAACCATCCACTTTAATACCTTCGATTTCTGGTCCCCATATTTCGATCTCAGTGTTATTCCCCATAGCTGAAACATACTCATTAAGCTTGTCAAGAACTCTTACAAAAACTTCACAGTTTAGTAGATTATGTGGGGCTTCTGATAGGAATTTACATAAACTTTGTACCCTGGAAACCATGTCGCCCGTTTCGAAGCTTGCAACCAAAGCATCGGCTTCTACTTTCGCTTTTTCGTCGCTAACGAGATAAACGTTGGTTAGAGCATTTCTGGTAGATTTCCTTACTCCTTCAGGTGTTTCTAGTGTGAAGAAGTTTAGTTCTAGATCTTTGCATAATTCTTCATATTTCGCTTCGTCGGAAATTTCCTCATTGCTAGGTGTCCATCTTTGTTCTAATGCCAGTTCTAATTCTTGTCTTTCGGCGTCTGAGAGTTTGCCGTCTTTGGATATTTCTTCCGGTTCCGAACGGTAATGATCAACTTCATATGCGATATTCCCCATGCCTTTTCCTAACGCACGTAGGTAATGTGCTGCATTTTCGTGTCTTACTATTTCACCATCGAGATAGATAGCGATGTCTTCTCCACCTTCGGTTACAATGTCTCCGACCACATCTTTTATTGCTGAAGTTGCGGTTCTTACTTTTCTTGGCACGTGATATTCACCATCACCCTCTGCTTCTCCCTCTGGTGAAGAACCAGTGATCAAGTGGATAACCTGTACTGAGCCCATGCCAGAAACCGGGATTGAGATTACATCGTGCTTTAAGGAAGTGCCAAATTCGCGATTTACAGGGCTTCTCCTGTTTTTTGCGAAGAGGGCACCACTTTCTGCGAAGGGTTTTAAAATAGGTCCCAGTACTTTATGTGCGAGAATTTTTTCAGGCTCAACTTCTGGAACTAAAACAACCATTTCTCTTGCACCCTCAATTTTCTCAAAACCTCTTTTGGTGGATTTTACCTTTTGAAAATGTGCATTTGTTTTGTCTGGAAGTTGACTGCCAAGATTATCTATAACGTCTGTTTTGGTTGGCATTTTATGAATGATTCTTTTTTCTTGGAACATTGATAGTATGGTTTTAAAATATAGGAGGTTGAAGTTAGCACTGTTTTGAAAAACTTGTCAAATCATTGTTTTCCCTGAAAATTTCCCCCTGACAAGGCCTAGAGCTTGTGCTAAACTCGCTTCGCATTTTAATTTAGACATTAATGTCTTCAGCAGTGACTCAAGAATATAGTGCGGAACAAATAACGGTTTTAGAAGGTTTGTCTGCGGTCAGAAAGCGTCCGGGAATGTATATTGGTTCTACCGATATTACCGGTCTTCATCATTTGGTTTGGGAGATTGTAGACAATGCTATTGATGAAGCGATGGCGGGCTATTGTACAGATATCTTGGTTACTCTTCATAAGAATGGAAGTTGTTCCGTGGAGGATAACGGGCGTGGTATTCCTGTTGATAAGCACAAAAAGACAGGGAAGTCTGCGCTTGAAACTGTGATGACTGTTCTGCATGCTGGTGGAAAATTCGGTGAAGGCGGGGGATACAAAGTATCTGGTGGTCTTCATGGTGTTGGTGTTTCTGTGGTGAATGCGCTTTCAGTGAAAACTATTGCTGAAGTTTATCGTGATGGAAAAATCTATTCTCAGGAGTACAAAAGAGGAGATGCAGGAGGTGAGCTTAAGATTATTGGTAAAACTGATAAGAGAGGTACGAAAATAACCTTTTATCCTGATGAGAAAATTTTTGATACTCTCGAATTTGATTTTCCAAGAATTCTTAATAGATTACGCCAACAGGCGTACCTTACTAAGGGCGTAACCATTTCAGTGGTTGATGAAATTCAGGACAAGAGGTATCAATTTTATTTTGAAGGTGGTGTGAAGTCTTACGTTCAGCATCTTAATAAGAGCAAAGAGACTATTGGAAGAGTTGTATATATTGAAAAGGATGTTGATGAGGGAATGGTTGAAATTGCTTTGCAGTATAATAATTCTTTCCAGGAGACTATATATACTTTTGCCAATAATATTCATACTGTTGATGGGGGGTCACATTTGACAGGATTTAAGGCGGCTTTGACACGGACGGTTAATTATCATGCAAAGAAGGCTGAACTTTTGAAAGAAAAGGATGGTAGTTTGGTGGCCGATGATGTTCGTGAAGGACTTACGGCTATAATTTCCGTTAAATTAGCAGATCCTCAGTTTGAAGGGCAAACTAAGGGGAAACTTGGAAATGCTGAGATGAGAACGGCTGTTGAATCTGTGTTTTACGACGCTTTTTTAGAATTTCTTCAGGAAAACCCGAATGATGCTCGGGCAATTATTGGCAAGTGTCATTTGGCGGCTCGTGCGCGACTAGCTGCTCGTGCTGCTCGTGATACAGTGATTCGTAAGGGAGCGCTTGAAGGAATGACTTTGCCAGGTAAATTGGCAGATTGTTCTTCGAAAGATCCGGGAGAATCAGAGTTGTTTATAGTTGAGGGAGATAGTGCGGGTGGTTCAGCTAAGCAGGGTCGTAACCGTGAGACTCAGGCGATTTTACCTTTGAGGGGTAAGATTTTGAATGTTGAACAGGCTCGACTAGATAAAATTCTTGCTAACAATGAGGTCAAAAATCTGGTGATTGCACTCGGAGTGGGCATTGGAGAGACTTTTAATATTGAGAAATTGAGATACCACAAGATTGTAATTATGACGGATGCAGATGTGGATGGTGCACATATCCGTACTTTGATTTTGACTCTTTTCTATCGCTATTTTAAGTCTTTGATTGAAAGCGGTTATATTTATATTGCTCAGCCTCCATTATATAAGGTAAAACTGGGCAAGAAGGAGGAATATGCTTATACAGATGCTGAGAGGGATAAGATAATAAAGGGTTTCTCAAAGGGTGCTAATTATTCTATCCAGAGGTATAAGGGTCTTGGTGAAATGAATCCTGAGCAGCTTTGGGAAACGACTATGAATCCCGAGCATCGGTTGATGCTAAAGGTTTCTATTGATGATGCTGAAAAGGCTGATCAGGTTTTTGATACTCTCATGGGATCTGAAGTGATGCCTCGGAAGAAGTTTATCCAGGCTTACGCCAAAAAGGTTAAAAATCTTGATATATAGCTTGCATTTCTGCTTTTCATACATATAATGCTTACATTATGAAAGTTGTGGTTGTGAAAAAAGAGGGAGAGTCTAATGAGCGACTGATTTCGCGTTTTAATAAGAAAGTGCAGGCTAGTCGTAAGATTCTTCATGTTCGTGAGCACAAATTTCATGTGACTAAGCCGAAAAAGCGCTATGTTAGGTCGGCTGCGGTGATGCGTTCTAAATACCGAGCTGCAAGGGAAAAAAGTAAATTTTATTAGCTCTATCTGTGCAAGTAAGGCAGTTGCTTAAAAAAGGGACTGATTTTCTTGGCAATCGTAGAAACGCTCTACTCGATTGTGAGCTTTTGCTAGGTTATGTTTTTGGTTTTGGGCGAGAGCAGCTTCTGACATATGCTGACAGGGATGTCGAAGTTGAACTTGAGAACCTGTTTGCTCAATATTTGGAAAGAATCAGGGATGGCGAGCCTTTGGCTTACATCTTGGGTGAAAAAGAGTTTTACGGTTTGAGTTTTTTTGTTGATAAGAGGGTGCTTATTCCGAGGCCTGAGACTGAGCTTTTGGTGGGTAAAGCTTTGGAATGTCTGGACGGAGGCAAAGATCTAAGAATTTTGGATGTAGGTACGGGTAGTGGGAATATTGCAGTTGCTTTGGCAAAGGGGCTTGAAGGAGTGCTCTCTCAGATTGATGCTGTTGATGTTAGCGAGAGTGCGTGTGAGGTTGCAAAGATAAATGCCGAGCAACATGGGGTTTCAGAGAAA
>CAZCLD010000023.1:0-15096 GCA_964499425.1 uncultured Candidatus Peribacteria bacterium
TACCATAATCGATAAGACCATCAGGAGAATCTTCATTATCAGCTCCGTCATAACATTGTCTCGGACCATAATTAGTAACTTCTCCACCAACATATCTATTCCAAAATCTATAAGAAGGATCCGTTAATGCAAATGGACCAACTGTGTCAGTCCACGTATTGTCTGTATCCAAACCACCATCATTCGGGTTTGAAGTATCTATCGTACTCTCGTTAGTTGTTGTTACTTCTTCAAGCAATACCCCGAAGTGTGTACTATTATTAATAGTATTGGCCGTTTCACCAATAGTTAAACTCGATATATTCCCAAAAGCGTTATTCACCATAACTTCAGCATTATTCCCGTTAGCCAAAACTGTAGTTCCATCAGAGGCAACTCCTAAATAATTACCATTGATCGCTACGTTTGCAGCGTCAGAAATATTGATTCCAAGATCAGAATTCCCAGCAATTACATTTCGATCAGTACTAGATGTGCCTAGTCCAATATTAACTGTTGCTTCAGGAGCATCTATATTTATTCCTCGCATGTTCCCCCGCGCAATAAGTCCAGTACCATCAGTTCCAATATAATTACCATATACATTCACTGTGTGTGCATTTGCAGCAGCATCAATATTAATACCAAAATTATTGTTACCTCCAATATAATTTCTACCACCCGCAGAGGTACTAGACCCAATAACAAAAGTAGAGTCTAAACCAGCATATAAAATTAATATGGCATCTGATCCATTAGGCACTGCTGTAGTTTCACCGCCTGCTAAACCAATCGTATTTCCCTGGATATAATTAACAGAATCATCATCTACAGCACCTTCAAAAGTTATCCCATATCCATCATTTGCGACAATTAGATTACCCTCGAAAGTCCCCGTTCCGCCTATAACAACAGTTCCATCACGAATATCTACACCAGAGCCTGAATTCCCTAACCCTAATTCAGTACCAGCAGGCCCTGTTCCTATATTATTGTTCATAATAGTAGCTGTTCCGGTTGCACCCATCGCGAGAATTTTAACACCGTCAGGAGAAGTACCTGTAGTAGCAGCAATTATGTTACGCCTAGACCCTAAATCTACTCCCCCTACAGCACCCAAATTAAAGGTATTAATTGTATCCGAATTAACACCTACAGCACCCGCTGCAAGCGTTCTATTCCCCGCTGCAATATCAAAAATTCCGCCAACAGTAGTCTTAATAACACCGATCATATTACCATATATCGATGCAGTATCTACCCCATTAGTTGGAGTATTATCATGATTCTGAATTCGAATCGCAGAATCATAATTGTTGCTTATAACATTTCCCTCTCCTATAGCTCCTGTAAACTCTGGTCCAATATCATTGTCTCCACCAATCTGGATGTCTCCTTGTCTTATATCTATGCCAGGACCATTATTTCTACAACTTGTAAGATTGGTGCTAGAAATAGAACCCGTCGCTTTATTTGCACAAACACCAATATAATTTCCTTGTATGAAACCCGTTATATCATTCCCAGCTAGATTTACAATCGCAATGCCAGCCCCATCATTAGTGCTCGCAAATATATTACCCAATGCAGCAGTTGCCCCCCCAATAGTTACCGGCGCTGCCCCTGCTGAATCAGCCATGGTAGCCGCAGCCACAACCAAAGCAGTGGTCCCATTAGGAGCAGAGACCAAGCCAGTAGCATCTGTGCCTATCAGATTTCCTGTAAAAGTGAGATAATCTCCGGCAAGTATAGACACTCCTGTATCAGAAGAATTTCCCACAACATTATTAGTAATATTAACAGTTCCAGCTTGACCACTCCAACCTAGATTACCGATCTGAATACCATTACCAAGATTCGGTGCAGTAGAAGTACCATTGTCCAAAAACCCTACGTAGTTATTAGCTATTGAAATATTGGCAGGAGTAACAGAATCTCCTGCACTAAATACTCGTATACCACCCTCACGGTTATCACCAATCACATTTCTGTAAGCAGAACTAGTATTGCTTCCGATTCTCATAAAAGAAAAATCACTATAGCTAGTACTAACTTCTATAGCATTAAAATTATTGGCATAAGCATCACCGCCCCCATTTGGGACCGTACCAATATAATTACCATGAATTAAAAGGGTTAAAACACCATCACCTACTTGAATACCATAATATGGATTACCAACAATAAAATTAGCATCATCAACATCACCCGTAGTAGCTCCTATAGCTACATTAGACATTCCTTCATTTAAACCAAACTCAATACCATCTCCAAATCCATCAGGCCCATCATTGGCTGCAGAGGTAGTCCCATTACCTTCTACTCCAATATAATTATTCTGAATAATCACAGTATTACTGCCTGATTGACCCATCTCAGCAATTCTAATACCACCTCCATTATTAATAATAATATTTCTAGCATGACTAGCAGTATCAAGTCCTTCTGCCCCAATCGTAAGATCAACGACTCGAGAACTACTAACCAATATACCCCCACTAGCATTAGTGTAAGTATCATCATCGTCCTCCATATCACCATCAGCACTTGTTCCAAGACTATTAGCCCCGATAAAATTTCCTCTAATATTGACAGTAGAAGTCTCTGTTTGTAAACCCTGCATTATATTGATACCAAAACCAGTATTTCCTCCAATGACATTTGCTTCATAAGCGTCATTCGTTCCATCATTATTAGTCCCAATATCAATATACTGAGCAGCTACACTAATCCCATCCGCTACAGCTGAAGCTGTCCCATTTCCCATGTGATCTGCACTACCATAATCCACACCTATTGAATTTCCAGATATCGTTACACTCTGCGCATCACTAATTGCAACACCTTCAGTCCCATTATCAGAAATCACATTTCCTTCATAAGCATCCAAAAAGCCATCACGATTATTTCCTAGAGTTAAAACCAGCTCACTTTCATAGCTCTCTTCAGCCATAATACCTGAAAACCCATTCCCCATGTCAATATAGCCCGGATCAAGAGGACTTCTTTCCCCTCCATTGCTAACACCAATAAAGTTTTGAAATATCCACCAATTACCTAGAGATCCTGTACTACTAAAGTGTATGCCATTTCGAGCATTACCGGATATAACACTCTCCGAAATTGTATTAATTCCAGGTGTAAAACCAGCGATTTCAATACCATGTTGCATATTAGGCCTTGTGTTCGTACCTCCAGGATTGACACCCAATCTAGCACCATAAATGTTTGTGCTTGAAGCACTTTCTACATATATCCCCGACATAAGAACACTCGCAGCAGTAAAAGAACGAGCAACAGTATCACCACTTCCGCTAACTATTAGACCATACCTAGGTTTACTTTCTGACGGCGAAGCATCGAATTCATCTAATCCGATGGTAACTCCAGTAATTGATGTACCAGTTGCAGAGGACAAAAGCGTTATCCCACTACCAATAAAATCATGTGCATAGAAGTTACTTAATGATACACTATTTGCACTAATAACAAAAATACTCTCGTCAGTACCAACAGATGTATATGGCCTAATTTTAAGCTTGTCATTCGGTCCAGAAGGATCTAAATCTATCACTAAACCATCTCTAGTAATTGTCTGAAAAGGGCCATTCTCCATTTCCACCTGGGTGGGTGAAGAAATAATAATTTCATGATCCCCAGCACTAGCATTAGCCTCTTCAATAGCAGCTCTTAGGGTACAACCACCCCCACTTTTCATACAAACAGCATTCCCTGGATCGGCATCACCTTCATCGGTAGTTCTATCAACACTAAAAGTAATCCCAAAAGCATTTTGTGAGAAAAGCAGACTTATCAGGAATACAGCTAAGACTTTTTTACACTCCTTTAAAGTTTCCATATTTGTTTTTGTTTATATTTTCCCCTCATGACATTATAACACATTCTCTGGTCAATAGCAAGACCCCATCAGGTTAGATTCACAGCAAAAGAGCCGCCTATTTCAGGCGACTCTAGTTTGTAAATTGTAATAAAAAATTGAAAACTGCCTCTACATTCCCATTGCTCCCATTCCCCCCATTCCTCCCATTCCTGGAGGTGCAGCAGGTTCAGGCTTCTTTTCTTCAGGAATATCACAGATCGCAGTCTCCATAGTTAGGAAAACAGACGCTACACTTGCAGCATTCTCAACAGCACTTCTTACCACCATTTTAGGATCAATAATTCCTGCTTCTACCATATCAGTATATTCGTCCTTTGCAGCATCATATCCCACACCTTTTTTCGAACTTATGACCTTATCTACAACCACAGCCCCATCTTTACCTGCATTTTCAGCAATTTGAATCAAGGGAGAAGAAAGAACATTCTTAACTATATGAATACCTGTAGTTTCATCGTCATCCTCACCTTTTAGGCTTTCCAATGCCTTAGAAGCAGCCAGAAGTGCAACTCCCCCACCAGGAACAATGCCTTCTTCAACAGCAGCTCGAGTTGCATTAAGAGCATCTTCTATACGATGTTTCTTTTCCTTTAGCTCAATTTTAGTAGCAGCACCAACCTTAATAACACCAACTCCCCCACCAAGTTTGGCCAATCTCTCCTGTAATTTCTCCTTATCAAAGTCAGAATCAGACTTAGAAAGCATCACCTTGATTTCAGCTACACGAGACTCAATCTCATTTTTATCCCCCTTTCCTTCAATAATTGTAGTGTTATCTTTATCTGAAACAACCCTACGAGCATCACCCAGATGCCCCAAATCAGCACTATCCAGATTAAGACCAAGCTCCTCACTAATCACTGTCGCACCTGTTAAAACTGCAATATCCTGCAACATCTCCTTTCTTCGATCACCAAATCCCGGAGCTTTGATTGCCAAAACACTAAAGGCTCCACGCAATTTATTTAATACTAAAGTAGCAAGTGCCTCACCATCGATATCTTCAGCGATAATTACTAACTCTTTCTTGCCTGACTGAGCGACCTTTTCTAGCAAAGGCAAGAGGTCCTGGACCGAACTAATTTTTTTATCAGTAATCAGGAGTTTTGCATCATCATAACTAGCCTCCATACGCGAAGGATCAGTCACAAAATAAGGAGAAATATATCCATTATCAAACTGCATACCTTCAACCACTTCTTTCTCTAATCCCATTGTCTGAGATTCTTCAACCTGTATGACACCATCCTGACCAACCATTTCAATAATATCAGCAATCAGATTACCTACTTCCTCATCTTGAGCAGAAATAGAAGCAACCTGCGCTACCTTTTCCTTGCTATCTCCGATCTGTATAGACATATCCTTAAGAATCTCTTCAATTTTCCTCACAGCCTTCTCAATCCCCGATTTAAGCTGCATTGGATTAGCCCCAGCAGTCAGATTACGAAGTCCCTCCTTTATAATAGCTTCAGCAAGAAGAGTCGCAGTCGTAGTACCATCACCTGCAATGTCATTTGTCTTAGTCGCAACCTCCTTAACCATCTGAGCACCCATATTTTCGTATGGATCGGGCAGCTCCATTTCTTTTGCTATGGTTACACCATCATTAGTCACCAAAGGCCCTCCATACTTCTTCTCCAAAACAGCATTCCGCCCTTTTGGACCAAGAGTTATCTTTACAGTACGAGCCAACTTTTCTACTCCTGCGAGTAGTTTTTGACGAGCATCGTCACTAAACTGCATTTGTTTAGACATAATAAAAAGTTTTTAAATTATACAATCACAGCAAAAATATCAGAAGCAGCAAGAAGTAATACATCTTTGCCGTCTAGCTTTATTTCCGTTGGTCCATATTTTGAAAACAGAACAACATCACCTTCCTTAATCTCCATCTCCTTCCTTTTCCCATCATCTAATAACTTGCCTGGACCAGCAGCTATTACCTTACCTTTCATTGGTTTTTCCTTAGAAGCAGTATCAGGAATAATGATTCCACTCGCTGAGGTAGTTTCCTCCTCAACAGCTTCCACAACAACATTATCACCTGTTGGAACAATCTTAGACATATTTAGAATGTTATGAAATTAGCACACCGTATTATAGAGTGCTAAATTTCAGAGTCAAGAGTTTTTATTCGCTCTATTGCGCAAATTCCTCAGCCCGTGTCTCTCTAATCACATGCACCTTAACCGGACCTGGATGCTGTAAATCATGTTCTATCTTACGAGCAACTCTATGAGAGAGCTTCACAGATTGTAAATCATCCAAATCAGTAGGATCCAAGAACATCCTCACCTCTGTACCAGCTTGGATAGCAAAAGCCTTCTTAACACCATCAAAATCGTTACATACATTCTCTAATTCCATCAGCCTCCTGATATAACCATCCAAATTCTCTTTATTTGCACCAGGCCTAGCATTTGAGATCAAATTAGCTACCTGCACCAATTGAGCCTCAAGGGTTTCTGGCTCTGGACTACCATGGTGCGCCTCAATTGCATGAATAATCTCTTTGGAAAGCCCAAATTTGCGAGCGATATCGGCTCCAATCTTGGCATGATGCCCAGGAACCTCATGATCAACAGCCTTCCCAATATCATGTAGAAGCCCTGCCTTCCTACAAATACCTTCATCAGCACCAAGCTCAGCAGCTAAATTAGCTGCAAGAAAAGCCACTTCCATAGAGTGTTTAAGCCCATTTTGGCCATGAGTAACTCTAAATTTCAGCCGACCAAGAATCTTAATCAGATTAGGATGAAATCCTGTAACACCAGTCTCTAGCACTGCCTTCTCTCCTAACTCCTTTATAAGTACATTTACTTCATCCTTTACCTTTTCTACAGTTTCCTCAATCCTAGCGGGATGGATTCTTCCATCTTCGATCAACCCCTCAAGAGCAACTTTGGCAATATACCTCCTAACTAAATCAAAACCTGAAATCACTATAGAACCAGGTGTATCATCAATAATCACATCCACACCTGTGATTTGCTCAAAAGTATTGATATTACGACCTTCACGTCCAATAATACGACCTTTCATCTCGTCATTGGGCAGATTTACAATAGTCGCTGTAGATTCTGCTGTAGTTTCAGCAGCACAACGAGCTATCGCATCTGAAATGATCCATTTCGCTTTCTCATCAGCCTTTTCCCTAAGATCTTTCTCTGTCTTCTTAATTTGCGCAACAATGTCTTCTTTAGCCTCTTCCTCCACCTTTTTCAAAAGAACATCTTTTGCTTCCTGCTTTGACATGGCAGCGATCTTTTCCAACTGCTGTGATTGGAGCTTGTAGATCTCCTCAACCTCATCTCTAAGCTGTTTAATAGAGACTACCTTATTATCCAAATCCACCTTCTGCTTATCAGCTTCCTCACTTTTCTTGTCTAAAACTCCTTCCTTCTTCATCAAACGCTCCTCTATCTCGCTCAACTTGGATTGCGTACGCTGCTCATCTTTCTTAACCTCGTCCTGAAGCTTCATGGCTTCGTTTCTAGCTTCATAAATCAACTCTTTGGACTTTGACTTTGCATCGGCCAAAATCTGGTCTGATTTCATAACCAAATCCTTTTTTTTTTCTTCAACCTGTTTTTTGCGATAGATATAACCCCCAGCACCACCTGCAGTCAGGCCCACTATCGCCAATAAAATTGGGATCCACATAAATCTAGATTAAAAACTAATACCTGCTTGAAGAACTTATTCAGACACGCAGTTTCTGCCTTTTAAAGGAGAAACACTGTAGATTAGTTGTTTATTATTAATTATTTCGATCTAAATACTGACATCTACTACAAAACCAATTCTTCAAACTACAAGATCAATTTACTACAAAGTCAATAAAAGTCAAAAAGTTTTAGAAATAATTTAAGGAAATTTAATCTTTGATTTTTAGAATACAGATTATGAAGAAAGGAACATCTCTCCTCATAGCATTTGTCATAGCTTCACCCATCAATTTCAGTGAAATAATGCCCAATCCGGACGGCAAAGATAAGAATCACGAATGGATAGAGCTTCAAAATACTGGAGATACAGACATAAACCTGGAAAACTGGCAAATCTCAAACAACAAAACCCATACAATCAAAGGAGGAATAATTCCCCCAAGCAACCAATTTATAATAGATAATCTGAAAATCACACTCCGCAATAAAGAAGACCATATCAAATTATTAAATCCTCAAGGAAAAATTGTAGAAGAAGTCAGTTATCAAAATGCCCCAAATGGCTTGAGCTTAAGCAAAATATCTGAGAGCTGGCAATGGGCTTCTCCAAGCAAAAATAATAACAATGGTAAACTAAAACAGACAAAACTATCAATTTCAGAATTTCTGGATCGATACTTTTTCAGCCAAAATCAAAAAATATTATTAGAATCCATATCTAATGATAATCGCCAAATTTTAACCTCAACTATAGAAAAACAAGGAGAATCCACACTTCTAGACTTCAAGATTCAAAACCCAAATAACCTAGAACAAGCAAGCCCAAACGAAGATTGGCTCATTTACAATCTAGCAATTACCATACTGCTGGCAACTACAGCATACCTTTTGCTTCCATTGACTTATAAATAACCCTGGCAATTTCTCCTCTAGTCATACTGCTACCAGCGTTAAACAAGCCAGCCTGAGGAATCAAGCTCTCAGATTTCGCTGTATGAGCAACACCTCTATACCACTCATTACCAACATCGTCATAAGGATTTTTAACAACCTGCGAACCTTCAAGAACCTCAAACCCAAAAGCACTAAGCACTATAGTTAAAGCCTCCGCTTTATTAATATTCTGATTGGGTCCAAACGCACCACTACCATACCCTTTTACCCATCCTTGATTCTTAGCCGCACAAACCGCTGGTGCATACCAATGATCAGGTATATCACCCACATCAGTAAAACAATTAGCCAAAACATCTGAAGAAACATCCGCGTAGTCAAAATCATTCACCTCAACCAGCATTTTAGAGAACTCTGCTCTCGTAACATTATTGTCCGGCCTAAAAGTCCCATCATTATACCCACCGATAACTCCTTCATAATATAAAGCGACTACAGCATCAGCATATCCAGCATTGTTGGGTACATCAGAAAATGGATTTTCATTATCTACCTCAGCAACAATTTCATCACTGCTCAAAACATCGGTTAAAACCTGATCGATATAATTATTAGTCGAGTTTACAAAAGAACTAATCGCATAGACAGAAAAACCAACAAAAAGAATCAAAACACTCAAAAAATGAGTATCGTGAGAAGAAATTTTCCTTTTTTTAGCCATAATAATTATTTTTTAAGAACTTTTACATATTCAGCTTCATAAATATGAAGGAATGACATCAGTGCCATAAGAACCAAGGGGCCTATAATAATCCCTTTGAATCCCATTGTCCAGATTCCCCCCAAAATCACAAAGAAAGTTAACAGAGGATAGGTATGTGCCTTTCCTCCAATAAGATACGGCCTAACAACGTTATCAGCACCGCCTATAACTACAACTCCCCAAATGAAAAGGAAAAGAGCAGAATAGAACGACCCAAGAATAGCCAGGATAATGGCAGCTGGAACCCAAATTACAGCAGTCCCAAAAACTGGCACCATCGAGAAGAATGCAATAGCTGTCCCCCAAAATACAGGATTAGAAATACCCGCAATCGCAAATCCAATCCCCCCCAAAACACCCTGAACAATCGCCGTCAAAAACACACCAACCATTATCGCTTTTACCATTGAACTCATCTTATTAAACAATTCATCCTCATGAACTTTTGGCAGAGGACTAATTATTCCAATCTGTTTCACAATTCTCTCTCCATCCTTAAAGAAATAGTACATTGCAAAAAGCATAATCAAAAAATTAAAGACCAGATTTGAGATGCTCTTAAGCAAATTTGCAGTTTGCGAAACCAGGAAGGTACTAAAAGACTGGGCTAACTCCACAATGTTCTTTTTCACATCAAGCTCCTCAATAGCAACAATAGACTCAAAATCACTCATAAGCCCATACAAGATGTTTTCCTCATCCCACTGCAAATACTTGTCAAAATCTCCCGAATTAACCCTCTGCTGAATTACTTCGTAGGTCTCAACACCTTCTTGAGACAGCATAATCACAAAAATTGTGATCGGAACAAGTGTAACCAAAATTACAAATATACATGTCAGAAAAGAAGCCGTCCGCCCCCAACCCTTAAGCCATTTTCTGACTTTTCGATAAACCGGATAAAAAGCTATTGCTAAAACCGCCGAAACAAAAAGCACAGTCAAAAAAGGAGCTAGTATTTTGAGGAACAAAATAAAAACAGCCACAAGACAGAATATAAGAAAATATCCAGGTAACTTCTCCAAAATAAGAGCTCTCTGTACCGGGACACCTGAGACTTTAGAACGAGAGGATTTCTTCATGGCTTAAATATATAATACAAAACATAATGAAACAAATTTATTTTGAATCAGTTTTTGACAAAACAAAGATACAGTGTAGAATAAAAGCCTTCCATATCTAAATCTATGGCAGATAGATTGGACAGACAGAAAAAGAGACCTCTCCTGGGTAAGCCAGAAATGGCAGCAATTGGTGTATCATTATTAGTCGTAGGAGGACTCATTGATAGAGTTTTGAGCAGGATAAACATCACTATTGAAAACGAAGGTCAAGAAGATGTCGATAGAAACGAGCATTCCAACCCCACAGTTGCTCCCCCAGAAATACCAGATCAACGCCCTCTAGATGAAAATTCATTCAAATCTAGCTTAATAAGTGCAGTTGAAGAAGGCGCTGATATCGCCACAGAATGTGTAAGAACAAGATCTGAATCCAGACAATTAGAGCAAAGAGTAGCCGATTGCTATGATGTTCTCGGGCATTCAGATCATGGCTCTGATCAAGAAGACCCAGTAATAAGCGACGTCAGAATGATCGGAGCAGAAGCGATGTTAAGATGCCTAAGACGCCAAATCCGCCACAATACAGACCCCTCCAGTCCAATTGACATCCCCTCATTAAGAGCTAAAACAGAAAGACTCTTCGACTTATGTGCAAGACAAGTAGGAGAAGATCTCAGAGGGATCATTTCAATGATAGAGCCTGTACCACAAAACACATACTAAATTAAAGGCTCCTCAAACTCAGGTTCTTCTTCAGGTTGCAAGTCCTCGAATTCACCAGATTCATCCCATTTGCCTAACTGCTCCTCCACATCAGCCCTTGGCATACAGTATTCTTTCCGAGAATTTTCAATTATTTCCTTAGTATAGTGATTTTCAACCTTGGGAACATTAATAGTTCGTGCAGAAAAGGCCTCTCTGATTTCACCATTAACAGACATTTTGCAGTAGAATTCCCTTACACCAAGATTAATAATGTCACGCTCCTTAAAAATTGGGGTGTATTCCTCAGCCAAAACACCAGCATCGTCAGCACCTACACGAAAACTCACAATCGAACCCACATTACCAAAAACCGTTTTTTGAACCATGTTAGAAAGCTGCCCCATATATTGATGTGCAATCGTTAAATTAAGACGATATTTCCGTGCCTCTGATAAAATCTCCGCAAAAGTATCTGTGGCAAAATTCTGAAACTCATCCACATAAAAGTAAAAATCCTTTCTGTCCTCCTCAGGCATATCAGCTCTACTTAAAGCCGCCTGATAGAGTTTTGTAATAATCATCGATCCCATAAGCGAACTATTCTCTTCACCAAGCAAACCCTTTGAAACCTTCATAAGCAGTATCTTTTGATTATCCATCACATCACGAATATCAACTCTATTAATCGGCTGCCCGATTATATTTCTGATCATGTTGGTAGCCACAAACTGTCCCACCTTGTTAAGAAGTGGCGTAATCGCTTCAGCGTCAAACTTTTCGCTCCATCCCGCAAATTCAGAAACCCAAAAATTCTTAACCACATTGTCCTTAATTCTTGAAACAATAGTTTGACGGTAATTCTTGTCAGTTAACATCTTAAGAATAGATAACACAGTCGTATTTGGGCTATCTAGAAGCGCCAGGACAGTATACCTAAGCACATGTTCAAGCCTGTCGGTCCAGTTAGAACCAAACAGCCTCTTAAAAATATATATAAACCCAATTGTCACCTGCATTTTGTACTCTTCCTCTACCTTTTCTAAAGGATTGAAAGAAATCGGGAAATTAATATCTGCAGGATCAAAATAAATCACATCCTTAACTCTGTTTTTTGGAACAAATTTCAAAACGTCATCAACCAAATCCCCGTGAGGATCCAGGACTCCAATCCCCTTTCCTGCCTCAAGATCTTCCTTTATCAGAAGCTCCAAGAATTTTGATTTACCAGAGCCAGACTTTCCAACTGCATAAAGATGCCTTCGCCTGTCCTCACGCTTTATCCCAAATTTATCAAAATTGTTGTGATAATTAGTAATCCCAAAAAGACTAATATGCTTTTCACCAATCTTGGCAATATCCTGAGGTGCCTCAGATTTTTTCGCAAGAACGTGGACTATATGCGGAACAATGTCCGAATTCGGCAAGTGATACAAAGTCGCCAGTTCATTTGGACTAAGCATATATGGAGCAACCAATTTGCGTTTCTTGTATTCATTTAAGAAACTAGCCTCCCTAACTCTAGTCGCCTTTAGATCCTGAACATCAGTTTTATTGAATTGATAAAAACTATTTTTAATAGCCTCAAGTTTACGCTTAGCATCATCCTTTGTTGCCGCAATATATGCCAAACGAATCGTACACCTAAATGGTTTCATTTTCGTTTTCTCAACAGCCAATTGATGTCGAACTTTGATCACACTTTTCTCATCTTTCACTCTCATCCTATCCCTCAAACTAAAGATTTTCTTGAATTTATTCCATTTTAGACGTATCCGCCTTTTCAAATGATAACCTGCCCCTTCCTCTTTTGGGTTAACCACAATCTGTACCCAAACCTGTTCCCCAGAATTGATTTTGGAAATCACAGAAAAAAGACGACTCTGACTATCTTCCTCAAACTCTCCATAATGCTTAAATGGATATACATCACCATAGCGCAATTTCAATCTAACACCCGCCAAAACACTCTTCCCATTACCAACCTTGTAACTATCCACATAATCAGAAGTTTCCTTAATCTCACAATCAGGATAAGTAGAATACAAGAGACCTTCCATCGTCTCAAACATATTGTCCGGCACGGCAAAAAAGAAATAAGTGTACTGCTCATATCCAAACATTTCCATCGAAATAGGGACATTCCTAACAGTATTATGAAGATTCACCAAAAGCTCCTCATATATACTTTCTTTTTTCTTTTGCCCATCCCCCTGTGGAACAATAACTTGAAAATACTTCATGGGCTATATTATACCACAAATTTAAGAGTTGGTCCAAGTCAGTAAACTTCTTCCAAGTAACATTTTTCACAATAGATTTTTTCCTTACACTTGGGTCCAAACACACTGAGATGTTCTTTCGAACATTTCATACATTCCCTCTGCCACAGTTTCATTGGACTACGAAGACGCTGCCTCTCAATAACTCTCTGATCAGGAGCCAAACGCGGAATAGGAATTTGCAATTTTTTATAGAAACTACGCTCTCTCTCAAGAATTTTGTAGGGTCTGCCAGATTTTTCACAAATAAGAACCTCTTCACAAACATCATCATCAACATCACCAATATCATCAGGGATTTCAAAACCAGAACCTGATTCTTTTTCATCCTCGTCTTTCCATTGCCATCCTGCCTCAAGAGCTTTCTTTTTTTCAAGGGGATAGTATTCTTGCGCAACACTTTCATTGTAACCAAATAGTGCTAACTCCCTCGGAAAAAATTGCCCCCACTCACCATTTAAAATCATTCTCTCAATAATTTTTGGAACCATTTCATCATATTCCTTCTTTGAATATTGCTTATTCAAAATACAATATTGATTATGACGCATCGCAACCGAGCCAAAACAATCCTTCGAATTAAAACATAACCCGCAACAAATCAAATCATTATCATGCCAGGATGATTCACAGCAAAAACAATTAAAAACTCCACTGGTCCCAATGGTATTATATGCCAACTCACTACGATCATAGCCCATATGGCTATTGTCAATACAGTTAAAACTCTTGGACAAATGGAACCCATAGCTGCAATCTTCCGATTCATCACAAGCAAAACAATATTTCAGGTTTTTAGAATTAGCATGATCCGTACCTTCACAATTCTCACAATTCATTTGATAGGTAGACCTGAAAACAACTTTCTCCTGCCTGAATTTAAGCCAGCCACTAAAAACAGCCTGCCATTGTTTATAAGAAGACAGCTTTAACTTCTTAAAATAATCCTCGTATTCCTCTTTGCTTTTTTCTTCGTTAAAAATAAAATATTGCTTATTTCGTAATCCAGAAGAGAACAAACAGTTCCGACAACCTTTTAAATCATATCCAAAATAACACTCGCTACAGTCCTCACAATGATCAAGATAAACAGATCTATAACATTTAGAAGAAAACATACATTCATAGCAAAGCTCACTATCAAAAAGCCTCAAATAATCTAGACAATCCTTATTCCTAGAAGAATATCGGCCATACATACAATCCTCCTCATAGTGTGACCCAAAAAGTAAATAACAATTCTTATTAGCGAAAGCATAGTTGCAGTACTCACTATTCTCCGACTGCTTATTTACCACTGCTAATCTTGGAACAACCTGCATCAATTCTCCAATTTGCTCAAAAATTGAGCGACTCAAATCCACTTCCATGCCGTAATCAAGGGCATTCCACTTATCCCCCCAAAAACAATCCTGACAATAGACCGGAAAGGGAGCATTATCATATATTGCAACAATACTCCTAGAACAAAGATCACATTTTCTCTTATAAAGGGTTTTTTCATTTCTAAAACAAAGCCTAATTTGTTGACGACAGTCTGGACACAAAGTCTGACTTGGGATTTTATATTTTTTCCCATTAAAAGTCGGCGAAACCTGATCATAAAAATCCTGGTCCGAATCAGTGATCTCAAATCCCCCACTACATTGTTTGCATTTTTTATGCATAGACTTCCTGCTTAAAACATTCTTCACAATATATTATTTCAGGACGCCCCGGAGAATAGGTTGTCTCAATATTTGCGCTACACTTATCACATTTCCTATTCCACAGTTTTCGCGGATTCCGAAGCGCCATTCTCTCAATATATCTCTGATCTGAGTGTTTCCTTGGCAAAGGA
>CAZCLD010000023.1:15106-19694 GCA_964499425.1 uncultured Candidatus Peribacteria bacterium
TTTATAGTATTTAAACTCCTTAGCATTGATTTTAAAAGGCTTCCCCGTGACTTCACATTTTACTATCTTATCTAAAACACTTTCATCAACCTCAGCAATATCATCAGCCAAATCACTCGCAGGAATTGCACTTTCAATATCAAGCTCCCCTTTGCTATTTGTCCACTTAAAGTTTTTCCTCAAAGCCTCATCCTCCGATAAAGGAAAATAATCCTGCGCAATAGTTTCATTATAAGCAAAAGGTGAAATTGAACCCGGAAAGAATTCACCCCATTCTCCTGTCTTTTTCATATGTTCAATAATTCGTGGCACCATCTCATTATATTCCTCCTTAGAATACTGCTTATTCAAAATACAATACTGCCCTTTGTGCAGCCCGCTACAACCGAAACAATCCTTAGAAGATGGCGACACCGTACAGTAATAAAGATTATATACACCTTTCCAGATATAAGCCGAAAAACAAATTTGAGCCCCCGGAAACCCAACTGTCGTAGTGTCATAACACAATTCATCATCCTCTGCGCCAGTCACATCTTGGCAATCTCTTGTACCACCATGGCTCAAAATCACATATTTGCTATCTTCAACATCTACCACATCATAACCGTCCCGAACATTTTTGGAATTCTTAATGGCATCTCCCGTACAATCCTCACAGTTAATCACCGTCGCATATCTCATCGGATACTTTAAACGATGTTCAGAAAATATTTCTCTCATCTTTTGAACACTTGAATAAGCACTTAATCCCACTGATTCGACCTTTTTCTCATACGCCTCCTTACTCAACGATTCATTAAAGAAATAATACTGCTTCCCAACCAGATTCACACATCCAAAACAATTCTGACAATTTTGACAATTCTCACAAAACAGAAGTTCAGTAGAATTATGACATTTCACACAATACTTACAGTCATAGCAATGAGAGACATCTGCACAACTATAACAAAGCCTGGAATCATCCGCATTCAACAAATCCACACAATCCGAACAACCAGTTAAATAATTACTGTACATACAATCCTCATTGTGATTACTACCATAGATTAGATAGCAATTCTTCGCTCCATAACAAAAATTCACATAATCACTATTAACCGCCTTGTCGATAAGAATTCCTATCCAAGGCACTTCCTTCATAAGTTCATCAAATTGCTCAAAAAACGGTCGCGAAAAATCAAAATCCCTTCCATAAACAAGAGCATTCCACTTATCGCCCCACCAAGCCTCATTTTTATAAGCCTTGTAGGGCTTATCCGGAGCAATCCACGATACAAAAGATTCACCAGTAAGATCACATTTCCTCTTATACAATGCCCTCTCATTACGCCAAACCAAACGCCTTTGCAGACGACAATCCGGACAAAATGTTGGAACAGGGATCTCAAATTTCTTTCCATCAAAAGTTGGCGAAACACGATCATAAAATCTTAGATCCACCTCAGAACCTGCAAACCCCTCGGCACAAATTTTGCATTTAGAGTCCATGGTGATGAATAGTAACACAAATATCACCCATCAATAAATCTCTTCCTTATAGCATTTTTCACAATAAATTGGCTCAGGTCGCTGCGGTGCATAAGTAGTTCGGATATCCACACTACATTTATCACATTTCCGCTCCCAAAGCGCCCATGGATTTCGAAGTTTCATGCGATTCTTATGTCTCTGCATAGGAGCCACCCTCGGCACAGGCAGACCCTTCATCTTACAAAAACGAAGCTCCTGCGGAATAACCTTGAAAGGCTTACCAGTCTCCTCACAAATCAGAATTTCCTTACAAATTTCGTCTTTCACATCCTTAATATCATCAGGTATTTCATAATTCGGGCCGCTATACATCTTCTCACTCTCATCATCGATCCAACCCCAACCACGCTTTTCACACTCAGTTTTTTCCAGCGAGAAGTATTCGGCAGCCACAGTTTCATTATATGCAAAAGGAGAAAACTCCATTGGAAAGAATTCACCCCACTCCCCCGTTTTCTGCATATGTTCAATAATTCGCGGCAACAACTTCTCATACTCCTCTTTCGAATATTGCTTATTCAAAATACAATATTCCTTGTGTCTCAAGCCAATACACCCAAATAAATATTTGTCATTCGTACAAAGCTCGCAATAGTACATCTCTGTACAATTTTCCCAACAAGTCGAACAAAAGTGACAATTAATCATATTGTAGGCACTACTACCCATCTCATGACAAAGCTCACTACCGACAGCCGCCACAAAATCCCAGTCGTAACAATCCTTGGCCTTCCAACAATTAATCATATACTTACAATCTTCAAGACCAAACCCGTTGTAACAAAACTGTGCATTCTTACAGTCTCTTAAATAATCACCCAAACTATTCTCACAGTTTACAATTTCTAAATACTTACGAGGCTGTTTTTCTAAAAACCCATCATATTTTTTGCGCATTTTCTTCAGCCCGGCATACGTCGACAAAGCCATCTCTGCCTTCCTTTTCTCATATTCCTCACGACTATAGGACTCATTAAAAATGTAATACTGCTTATTTCGAAGGTTTGCAGAACCAATACAGTCATGACAACCAATCATGTTATAGCAAAGAAAAAGCCCACTTGAATTCACACATTTATGTGAGTAGGAACATCCATTGCACTTAGCCATATCCATGCACTCATAACAGTCAATTGAGTCGTATGTATAGTCACAATCAAAAGATCTATAATTACGATCAAAGAATCGTCCATATGCACAATCTTCATTATCATCAGCAGTAAAAACCAAATAACAGTTTTTGTCGTTTAAAGACAAATTACAATAATCACTATTTTCAGCATTGATATTATTTACACTTGTACGTGGGACCTTAGCCTGTAGCTCTTTGTATTGATCAAAAAATGGACGAGCGAAATCAAATTCCTGCCCATATTCAAAAGGATCCCAATCATCACCCCACCAAATATGTTGATCATAAACTTTACATGGCTTGTCTGGAGAATACATCGAAATAATTTGCTTACCCGAATGATCACACTTTCTATGATAAAGAAACATTTCATTACGAAAAGCTAAGCGCTTTTGATGCCTACAAGCAAAGCAATGAGTTGGTGGAGGCATTTCAAGCTTCTTATTCTCTACCCTAACAGCTAATCTTTTGTAGAACTCCAAGTCCTCCTGAGGAATCTGGAATTTCGAGCCACATTGTTTACATTCTCCATCCATGTAAAAATTCAATAAATTTTGCTCCACACAATAGCTCAAACCACGCTTTCTGTCAACCATCCGTTCACGCAGATCAACAACCCAAGACATTCACACTTCACTTGTCAACAGGTTAAACCAAGTGTATAATCCAAGTAAAGAATAACCTGTTGAAAAATTTGAACAACACCCATGCTTGCAGAACTCACACAATTAGGCCTAAGCCAAGAGGAAGCAAAAGTATATCTTGCAACATTAGAATTAGGTGGCTCATATGCAAGTAACATTGCAACAAAAGCCAAAGTCAATCGCGCTACCTGCTACCACACACTAAACAACCTCAAAAAAAAGGGCTTCTTGAACTCTTTCAACAAAGGAAAAGTACTATGGTTCAATGCAGAACCACCTCAAGTAATTGCAAATATCCAAGAAGAAAAACTCGAAAAGGCCAAAGAGCTAATCCCCCAACTTCTTTCAATCTCAAACACATTAGCTTTCAAACCAAAAATGCGCTTCTACGAAGGGATTGAAGGCGTAAAAACGATTTTCGAAGACATTCTTAAAACAAAAGATGAATTGTTAGGCTATACAAACATCAGCGCACTGGGAGAATTATTCGCAGAATACTTTAAAAAATTCTGCAAAAAGAAAATTGAGAACAAAATCAAAACACGCAACATTTCTCCATCGACCAACAATGCTACAAAACTCATCGAACAATTCTACCCAAAAGACTACGACAAAAACTTAGTCGAGATCCTACTAGTCAACAAAGATGAATTTTATTTTGAAAATGACATCTCCATCTACGAAAACAAAGTCGCAGTAGTATCACTAAATCCAGATGAAGTAATCGGTTTGATCATCGAAAGTCCAACCCTAGCCAAATCTATGCGCTCAATCTTCAATCTAGCCTGGCTCGGCGCGACTGCTTTTGTGGCAAGATAAATTGGAATCCTTGTAATACACATGACTCATAGTTCTCTTCTAGAGTCGTGTAGTTTTTGATGTCTTTTTGCTGTATATTCTCACACGCTTCCTAAACAAACCAATCATGTCAAAGCCTAAACAAAAACAATTAACAATTCGAATGAATGCTGATCTATATGCGAGAGCTCAAAAAAAATGCTCTGCCAGTTTTGGCATTGGCCTAAGCCCTTTGATTAAGGTTTTCTTAAAAGCTTTTGTGTCACAAGGAGGCGTGGGGTTCTACATAGGCGATGAAGATCTGTGTAAGATGTTTACACGATGGTTAAGAAAGAAATCATTCGAAAAGTTTCGAAAAGGCTGTGCGCCCCTTCCAGGACCACGCCTTAAAGATATATATGACCTCTAGCATCAATGGCCAGGCAGTATTTGGCTCGGGTGGAGGGATTCGAACCCCCGAATGCCGGGACCCGACCCC
>CAZCLD010000024.1:0-17799 GCA_964499425.1 uncultured Candidatus Peribacteria bacterium
GGCCGAAGCGAGGGTGTGAATTTTAAGTGTAAGATCAAGGATTTTGATTATGAATTTGAGGTTTTTGATTCTGTGCCGCAGACCCATATGGCCCAAACCTTTACGGTGATTGCACCGGAGCATCCGATGTTGCCCAAATTAGTTGAGGGCACTAAACACGAGAAGCCTGTGATGGAATTTGTCGAAAATATACGAAAGAAGAAGCTTGCTGATAAGTTTAATATCGAAACTGACATGGAGGGGATTTTTACTGGTCGATATGTAGAAGACCCCTACGGAGTTGGTGATTTGCCAATTTGGGTTGCGTCCTTTGTCTTGGCTGATTATGGAACCGGGATTGTCAATTGCAGCGTCCATGATGACCGTGATTTTGAGTTTGCGAAGAAATACGATATCCCATTGCGTCCCGTGATGTTTCCGGCCGATCCGAAAGAAGCTAAAAAGGTGAAGAATCTTGAGTACTGCTTCCATCATGCACCTGAGGGGGTTTTGCAGCAGCCAGTCGAGTTCAAAGGCAGAAAATGGGGTGAGGCTAGGGAAGACATCATTGATTATATTGAGAAAAAGGGTATTGCGAAGCGGAATGTTAATTATAAGTTGAAGGATTGGCTTTTGTCGCGTCAGCGATATTGGGGAGCGCCAATTCCGATCGTTTATTGTGAAAAGTGTGGAACAGTTCCGGTGCCAGAGGACCAGCTACCGATTGAGTTGCCCGAGGATGTTGAATACAAACCAACTAGCGGGGAATCTGCACCCCTGGCTACTTCTGAAAAATTTATGAATGTTGATTGTCCGGATTGCGGAGGAAAAGCAAAGCGTGAAGTGGATACCATGGATACTTTTGTGTGTTCGAGTTGGTACTTTTTACGATATTTGGATTCTCAGAATGTGAAGGAGGCCTGGGATCCAAAGGCTACTAAAGATTGGATGCCAGTAGACATGTACATTGGTGGCCCAGAACATGCGTGCATGCACCTTATATACGCGCGCTTTGTGATGATGGCGCTGCATGATTTCGGATTTGTGAACCATGATGAGCCCTTCAAGAAATTGGTGCATCAAGGGTTAGTCACAAAGGGTGGGGCCAAGATGTCTAAATCTAAGGAGAATGTAGTTAGTCCAGACGAATTTGTTGAAAAATATGGCAGTGATGTTTTCCGTATGTATTTGATGTTTATGGGACCTTTTACCGATGGTGGAGACTGGAATGATCGTGGCATTACGGGGATTGCTCGTTTTGTGGAGAGGTTTTGGAGTATGATTAATGGGAAATCAAAGGTTAAGGATGCCGATGGTTTGAAGCGTGCAGTTCATAAATTAATAAAGAGAGTGACCGGTGACATTGAAAAGATGCACTTTAATACGGCTGTTGCAGCTTTGATGGAATTTGTGAATTTTGCTTCTAAAAACGGCATCGATGACGGGAGCAAGAAAGTTTGCGTCCAATTAATTGCCCCACTTGCACCTCATTTGGCGGAGGAGTGCTGGGAAGTTTTGGGTAGCAAATTTAGTGTTGTAGATAGCGAATGGCCTTCTTTTGATGAGAAATTAGTTGTGGATGACACGGTCATAATCGGGGTCCAGGTTAATGGAAAAGTCCGAGGGCAGATTGAGATTGCAAAGGATGCAAGTCAGGAAGAGGCTATAAAGTTGGCGCAGGAACATGGGAATGTGGCGAAATATTTGGCAGAAGGCAAGATCATTAAGGAGATTTATGTCCCCGGAAGGATTCTGGGATTTGTTGTTAAATAACTTCGGTATTGACAAAAGGTTTGAATATTGAGTATGTTTCTCTCCTACTCTTTTTCTTTTTTTGTTTATGAGCGAAATTATTACAGATCTCAGTGATTACGAAAGAATCCTCATGTCGATTGGGGGAAATGCTTTAACTGGAGGAAAGGGCAAAGAAACAATCGCAGATCAAAGAGAAGTTTGCCAGGTCGCCTGCGAGATTATAGCCAAGGTTTATCAAACCGTAAAAATGGCTTTGACCCATGGTAATGGGCCACAGTCTGGCTATATTGCTGAGCGTTTTGAATATGCAGTCGCTCGTGGAGTACGCCATCCTGTCCCTTTTGATGCGATCGTTGCTGACACACAAGGTTCTATTGGCTATATGATCGAGCAACTGCTGATCAATGAGCTGAGCAAATATAGTGCAGAAACTGCATCTAGGATTGCCACTTTGATTACCCAAGCTATTGTTGATCCTGATGATCCTGCCTTTGAGGATCCGCAAAAGCCTATTGGGTCTTGGATGACCGCAGAAGAAGCAGCTTTACGTCATGAAGAGGACGGCTGGGATGTCAAAGAAAAAGACTCTTCTCGATCTGATGGCTGGAGGCGTGTTGTTCCATCTCCAAAACCGAAAGCAGTTACAAATGAGCGTGCGATAATTCACAATGTTGAAGGTGGCTTTTTGACTACTTGCGGAGGTGGCGGCGGTATCCCGGTTGTTCCTGACCCCGAAACTGGTGAGCTCATAGGCGTTGAAGGTGTAATAGATAAAGATTTGATAAGTGCGCTTATCGCAAAGAAAATGAAAGCAAGATTAATGGCAATTATGACTGAAGCTCCTGGTGTCATTGATCCGGTTGAGTATGAGAGAGAAGGGGTAAATGGAAAAATTATCCCTATAATAACAGTGGCCGAAGCTAAAGATATGGTCAAACAATTACAGAAAGGCAGTATGGGACCAAAAGTTGAAGCTTGTATTCAATTTACAGACGAAACTGGCCATCCATCCGTGATCGGAAATTTCGATAACATAGAGGATGCACTAGTGGGGCGCGGAGGCACACGAATTGTTGCTGTGTAGTGGTTTAAGCAGCCTTTTCCCAAATTAGAGCGCCATCTTCGTATCCGTATCCTCCCCCCAATTTATGTTTTTTCCCAAATTTTGCGATTTTCAGTTTATCTTCGTCATCCCTTAATCGAGAGGTTTTTATAATACCTGGGAAATCACCTCCTCTATTGGTACAAGCTCCTAGTATTTGTTCATCTTTTGATGGGACCACCACTCCATCAAAGCCATTATCCTCAGCAAATCCACAAACTGTATTGTACATATAATCATAACATTGTTGTGAACTAACTTGATCCAAGAAACTTTCGAACGGATTAGGGCCAAACCAAAGATACCTCTTTCCATCTTCAGCCTCTATATCCAATAGCATCGTCACACCAATACACTTATTTGTATCTTCATCTACCATGACAAATTCTAGATAATTTTCGTTTTCCCACATTTTTTTGTCGCCAGCAATACATACATACGCCCCCATCCTAGCATTTGTTGTCTCTGCTGTTTTCGTGAAGAACCCACGAATATTCCTTTTCTTTTTGGATTTCTTTACTTCTTTTTCTTTTGGTCCACCCATTCGTTGCTCCTTCTTCTCTTCTTCAATATTTTCCTCGTATTTTGATAATTCTTCAAAAATCTGATTAATGTCGTGCGAAAATAACTCCTCAAGTTTCGCATTTATATCAAACCGATGAGCATTTCTCAGAGCAAAGAATTGAGGCAAAAGTTCTCTGAATTTTTCAATCGTTAGCTCCTTTTCTAAGGCCGATGCTAGTGTTTTAAGCTTTTCTGAGAACTCTTCTTTTTCATTTTTCGATTTAAATTTTAGGTTTGATGAGAATATTCCCCAGATTTGCTTGTAAAGCACTCCATATTTTTTGGCCTCTGGGATTCTCTCATTACTAAAAGTGCTTTCTATACGTCTCGCTTGTTTAGCGGGTAATTCATGCTCAGTTTCCTCTCCAATACTTCTTATGTATGCATCGAGTATTTTGGGATAATTTTCCTCATCACTTAATTTTTCGAAAATTTCATGGCGAAGCACATGTTTTACGTTTTCCCCATAAATTGTTGAAAGCTCACTTAAGAGCATATGATTCTGACTTGTTTTGTCTTTGTATTGTTTAACGCCGTCCGCACTATTGTGAATGTAGGCTTCCAAATCCTCGTGATATGCATATTTGTATTCGACAACAAGGTCTAAAATGGCTTTATTGGGAGCTTTCACTTCACCTGGTTTTGATCTTCTAATTGCCTCCGATACAAATAGGCTTAATAGTTTTTCTAATACGCTAAGCCCTTTAATCTCCTGAAAATCTGCCAAAGCATGTTCCTCAAAGACGCCATCAACTTTGAAATCGAAGGCTTCCTGCAGTGCTTCATTATCCGGGCCTCTGCTTGCAACAAAAGTCCTAATATCTGTGAGCCTTTCAGTATAATGTTCTATTAATGCATCATCCGCTTCTGCCCCTTCCCTAATGGTATATCCTAATAGCCCTGTCATTGCCGTAGGATAGCCCTCTTTATCATATGTATAGCTGTCGAGATGCCCTAATTGGTCGCCACATTTAAGGTTCTCTTCATAATTTGAATAGTTACCATCGGGGAATGTGTAACGTACCAAATACTGGTATTCATCCATCTCTCTGCTGGCGGTAGGGACCCGCGAACTCACTAACCCTTTAGCCTTGTCTGGAAGTTTGTCGATGTATTGCTTTGCTTTTTCATGTCCCTCTTTTTGAAATATCTCTATGTATTTTGTCAGAGTTTTTGTGTCAGAGATACTGGTTAATGCAAAGTACTTAACAGCGATTTCCAATTTCTCTGTATCATCTTGATATGCTTCTTGGGCTTCACCTAAAGCGCGGACAGCAATAGCCCCCCCCTTCTGCGCAACTCTCAAGAAGACGTTGAATTTTTCCATATCATTTACATATGCACCCTTTGCATGAACTAATGCTTCCAATGTTTTTCTATCCTGCTCTTTTAAAATGGCAATAAGTTCATCTAGTTTTCCATCATCTTCTCTATAGATTTCTTTAGCAAAAACCAGAATTGTAAGTATATGTTTACTTGCATCCGCGCTGAGTAAGGCCGCTAATTTCCCATATTTCTGGTCATCGCCATCCCAAATATCTCTTAATTCTACTAGACTATCGACATTTTCAACGCCATGGGATTTATATCTGATGGCCTCAACAATTTCATCAAATTTCTCATCATCATCTCCGTAAATCACTTTTGCTCTGACCAAGCAATTGAATCTGGTTTTTTCGTTCGATCCTTTTAGTATCTCTACACAAATTTTTAATCTCTCATCTTTTCCTTCATAGATGTCTTTATTTTTGACCAAGAGATCAACAAGTGTTCCACCCTGAGTTTGGCTAGCCAAATCAAGTATCATATCGAATTTCTCTTCATCGTCACCATATATTTCAAGCCCCAATATCATTGCGTCTATTTCATTTGTGCCTCCTTTTTTTGCTAATTCTGCAATCAGATCTTGTCTCCTTTGATTGTTTTCATAAACAGGCTGGGCATCTTTAAAGGTGGTGACAGCATTGCCGTCATAACTCTTGCCTGCTGCAATTTCAGCATAGATGTCAAAAGCACTATCGTCTTCTCCATAAGCATCTCTCACTCCTGCAAGATTTGCGACTCTTCTCTCACCATTTTCGACTTCTGATAGGTCAGCAAATACCTGGAACCTATGTTCACTGTCGCCATAGGCATCTCTAGCGTGAGCAAGGTCACGCACCAGATGTCTTGCATCAAAATTTCGCCCTCCGGAGGAGTTTCTTAGAATGTCAGCAAATTTTTCAAAAACCTTTGGTCGACCTTGATAGGCCTCCTTTGCGGCTGTTAATTCCTCGACCAATTCTCCGCCTCCTGGTAGTTGGACAAGCTCTGCAAAGGTTTGAAATCTCACCATGTCATCGCCATAGGCACTTCTGGCTGCTGCCAGTTCCCTTGTCATTTCTGCGCCCCCCTCCTGTTTGGCGAGCCTTGCAAAAACTTGGAACATTTCCTCATTATCGCCATATGCTTTGTACGCTTCGTCTGATAAGTACATCGCCCCGTAATGATTATGCTTGGCGACATCGAGGAAAGTCCTAAATTTATCTTCATTGCCTTTGCAAATGTCTACTGCTCTGCGCAAATAGATTTCAGAGTGAATTATGGGGTATATCGAATCGGGGTCGTCTTTGAATTCCTTTTCTATGTGGGTTCTTTGCCAAGTTAATTCTTGATATAATTCTTGAAAGAATCGTGAGAGGTGCATGAATTCATAATCTGCGCTGCCTTTGTCCGATTGTTGAGTTCTTTGTCTGCAAAATTTCAAAACAATGTCCCACTTTTCTGGATCTTTTTGGCATATATCTTTTACTTCCTTGTGTCTTCTACTAAGCGAGCGGAGCTCCCTTTTGCGGGTTCTTTCCCTGCGCTTGCGCGCTCTCTCTGTATTCCCAGTATCTTCGTCCCACCAATCAGGCTCCGGTTCATTTATTTCCCTCTCTAACTGTCTTTTAGTTGCCGCTAACTCCCTCTTTGCAGCTTTGATTGTTTCCCTGTCTCTCTTTTTAAGCTCCTTAA
The DNA here is from genome assembly GCA_964499425.1 of uncultured Candidatus Peribacteria bacterium. Classification (GTDB taxonomy): domain Bacteria; phylum Patescibacteriota; class Gracilibacteria; order UBA1369; family LOWO2-01-FULL-3; genus JAQBYK01. The sequence goes on from CAZCLD010000024.1 coordinate 6,398, forward strand.
TTAAGAATGCTCTTTGCTTTTCTTCCTTAGAACCAATGGCTCTGTGTACTGCAATCTGTACTGTAGACTGCATAGCATTTAGCGCTCGTATATCATCATCTTCAAGGCCAAGCTCAGCTTTTGTTTCGTCATATTTCGACGTCGGAATTTCTTCCTGAGCCTGATCTTCATCTGAAATGGGGTTTTCTGTGGGCATTTTTGAGTACAAATATCTTACCATTATAGCAGTTTTAGTCTGAAAATAACAGGATCATGGCTTTGTTGTGGTCAAAAAACCGCAACCTTTTCGTTGTTTTGTGTTATTGATAGTGACAGTAATTTCTTTAACCCCAATAAAATGAAAAAGCTGATCTCCACCATTATTGCTGCCGCGGTTGCACTTTCCTTAATCCCTAGCACAGTTTTTGCTGGAGGTTGGGAAATTCCTCAAGTCTACGCCCCCTGGCATGGTCAAGTTTTAACTGACTTTCCCAGAGAGGCTGAGATCAAATGGACAGGGCCTGATGATGCAAGCTTCTATGAAATAGAAATCGCTTGTGATGTTTGTGTTTCGTCCCAAGAAAAGTGGCTAAACCCAACAAGCTACTATTCTTATACAAAATCATTTGTTACTCCTCCACTAGCTGGAGACAATGAGTTTCGGGTTAGAGTAAGAGGTTACCATGAGGATCTATTCTTCTATAGTAGCTGGTCAGACTACTCCTATTTTAATTTCAGTACTTCTTCCTACAATGATCCAGTTGCATACGGCGACAACTATTATTTTGAGACTTTTAATCCATGGAGTGATACGTCTTATTACTTAGATGTTTTGTACAACGATGAATACGACAATTTCAACAATTTGTATATAGACATAACAGCTGATCCTGTGCATGGGAGTGTCTATGTGAATAACGATTTAACTGTTATTTATACTCCAGATTATGGGCATACAGGGTATGATGATTTCGAATACAAGCTTACAGATGGATACAATTCTTCTTATGCTTGGGTATCAATAGATATTGATGACTTATCCTATATCGAACCACCATACATCGAGCCACCATATTACTACGAGCCGCCTGCGGGATATGAATATGAAGTTCCTGAGTATGAGTACCAAATAAATCCTTTCACCGATATTGATCCTTCGGATCCTGAAGGTGCAGCTGCCATCAATCTTTATCACGAGGCAATAATTGGAGGCTATCCAGACGGCACCTTTAAGCCATATAACTACGTTAATAGAGCCGAGACAGCTAAATTCATTTCAAATGTACTTTGGGGTGGAAATGTTCCTGACTACGACTCATATGACAATCATGGTCTATATGATCTAAAGGAAGACCAATGGTATTTCGATTATGTAGTTGCAACGCTGTATGATGGAATATTTGAAGGGCATCCAGATGGAACCTTTAGGGCCGGCAACTATATCAACGCTGCAGAGCTTTCAAAAGTACTTGTAAATGCGTTTGATCTGTATGTTTATGATTGTAACGATTGGTATTTTGTCGATGTGTCCTGTGGATCTTGGTACGGTGACTATGCTTACACAGCGGCTATACAATATGAGTTATTCCCTTATAGAAAGACCTATTTCAGCCCAGATTCATATGTAACTAGAGGTGAAATGGCATATGCTATTAACAAGCTAATGACTGAATATTAATTAGAACGGAATGAGGTCTGAGGTATGAAGAAGGCATCGCCAATGGCGGTGCCTTTTTTAGTCAAGTCCTTTAAAGCCCAAAAAGTAGAGCAAAACCGCAACTTTTCTGTATTCATGTGTTATTGATAATGCAAGGGCAATATTCTGATTATATATTATGAACAAGGAAGATCTCTCTCCCGCAGTTCAACAGCAAATCATAGAAGATTTCAAGACTGACACTGAAGCTTTTGAGCAGGTCTACAACTTCTATTACGAGCGGATACTCCGCTACTTGCTAAAGAGAACAATGTCGGCAGAGACAGCCTATGACCTTACAGCAGACACGTTCATTAAGGCATTTGAGAGCTTTCACAAGTTCAAATGGACCGGGGTATCGATAAAAGTCTGGTTGTATCGTATCGGGATCAATTCTCTAAAGAATTATCGCAGGAGACCAGAGATGTCTCCTCTGACCAATGCTTTAGAAGGACATGAGAGCCTGGTCGCAGATACCAAGGATGAACTTAAGGCCCTAGACAAAAGTATGTTTGGTGACGCTGACCTCTCAAGACTGAGCGATGCGATCGCCACTTTAAAGCCTGACCATCAAAATGTTATTAGCCTCTATTACTTCAGTGAAATGTCCCAAGCTGATATCGCCAAAACCATTAATCGCTCTGTAAGCTCCGTAAAATCGTTAATGCATCGGGCTATGAGTAACCTAAAACAACTGCTAGCTGCTAACCCAGCCACATAATGAAAGATAGAAAATTCACAAATAGGCCAGTAGATAAGATATCTCTAAGCAAGAGCAAGAAATATATGTGGAAACATATCCAAAGCAAGGTTAAGCATAAACCTGAGCCTTCTGGCTTCAGCATTGGTGATGCATTTAGATCATTGATTGCTGCACCAGTGAAATTGGCTTCGGTTTCTGTCGTTGCTGTACTTGTTATAGTGGCATTGGTGTTTGGTAATGTATTCCCAGGGATCGTTGATGTACCAACTGTTCATGCTAGTTTCGAAATGACTGCCGACAGTGAAGATAGCGCTGGAGTTGATAGTGACAGCTCATTTACTTTGACCTCTTCTGAAGACTATTCTGAGAGAATTATCGCAGGAAATCTCGTCGTTACTCCAGAGATTGAGCTAGATATAGAAAAGATTGGAGAAGGGAGATATCGGGTTAAACCTGCTGAACTTGAGCCCAACACTGTCTATAATTTTACAATCGATGGAGAAGTGCAGGACTATAGCTGGGCTTATCAAATCAAAGACACCTTTAAAATTACCGGCACACTACCTGGTAATCAGGAGAATTATGTTCCGGTTGATACAGGTATAGAGTTTTATTTTAGCCATGAGAATTATGATTACGAAAACTTCGAGAATTATTTTGAGATTTCCCCAGCAGTTAATGGAAGTTTCCAGAACCATTACAGGACAGTTTCATTCGTTCCTAAGGGTGGCCTAAAGGAGGCTACCATATATACCGTAACTCTAAAGAAAGGGCTTGAGCTAAATGACAGCGACCTCAAACTTGAAGAGGATTATGTGTTTAAATTTGAGACCGATAGTAACATAGATGTTTATGATGGTTTCAGATTCAAGTCTGAGTACTACGAAGTTAGTACTGAGATGGCGGTCGCCTTAGATGTTTACAGTTATGGCTATGAGGATGTTGAAGACTTCGAAATCAAGGTTTATAAGTACCCTGATGCAAATGCATATTTGCAGGCCTTGAAGGAAAATTTTGCAATCCCTGAGTGGTGTTTTTATACCCAAAGGCTCTATAGCTATCCTACTGATGGTCTTCAATTTGTCGGCACCTTTGAAGGGATTGTAGATAAGATAAACTACACAAGTTTCATTTACTTCCCTGGATCTGATTTTGATACTGGTTACTACCTATTTGAGACTGAACTGGGTCGAGGCGATCAGGCCTTAGTGCAAGTGACAGATCTTTCTGCCTACACAAATATATCTATTTCAGACAGTTTGGTTTGGGTAAATGATATTGAGACGGGTCAACCAGTCGAAGGTGCGAAAGTGGAACTCGGAAATATAGGTGAATCCTATACAACCGATGAAGATGGAATCGTCACTTTCGAAACTCCTGATGAGTGGAAGCTTAGTTGGCAAGATCGCAACTCAGATTTCGTAAGGATCACTGCTCCAGATGGCAAGATTTTGATTAATCAAATCACTCCTTACAGTAATGAAGACCTTGGTCGCCACTACTGGCAGAGTTTTACTACTGACAGGCCGATGTATCAACCGAGTGACACTATTAAATTCTGGGGATTCCTTAAACCCAAGGCATCTGCTGCCCCTTTGGAAGATTTGACCGTGAGATTGGAATACAGTTGGGACACCTTTGTAAAGGAAGCTCCTATTACACTTGAGGACGATGGCACCTTTGTTGGTGAGCTTGAGATCAACGGTTTTGCACCTGGATATTATAATTTGTATGTATTTAGTGGAGACAAGAAGATTTCATATGCAAATATGCAAATCACTGACTACATAAAGCCTGCCTATGACTTTAGTGTTGAGGCGGACAAAAATGCTGTGTTCTTTGATGAAGAGATGATTTTTACCGTGAAATCCAATTATTTTGATGGCACTCCTTTACCATATTTGGAATTTGAATACAGCGAGGATTACAGTTACAAAAATCTTGTTTCGGAGACAGACAAAAATGGGGAAGCTGTTATCAAAGCAAATCCTAAGAAAGGCAGTTGTAGCGATGATTACTGTTATGACATTCACAGTTATTACTTTTCTGCAGATATCGCAAACGCCGAAGAGGCTGAAATTAGAGCTTCTACCTCCGTCAGAGTTTTTGATTCTCACCTAAATATTGTTGGCACAAGTAACGTCGAGGATGGACAAGCAAATATCGATATTAAGACTGACTGGATTGACCTTTCACGCTTAAATGACGAGAGTAATACATCCTATAATGACTACCTTGGGAAAGTTGCCAAAGATCGTTCTGTGAGTGGACGAATCACTGAGATATATTGGGAGAAAATTCCTGATGGTGAATATTATGACTTCATAAACAAGAAGGTGGTCAAAAAGTATAGATATGAGAAGAGAGAGAATTCATTTGGGGAATTTGATATCGAGACTGATAGAAATGGAGAGGTAAATTATCAATTTGAGACTAGGGAAGGCAAGTACTATCGCATAAATCTAGTGGCCTCTGATGATCAGGGGAATGACGCACATGACATCCTATATGTTTATGGAAAGGGGCGCAGCAGTAGCTATGACTACTATGAGGTGGAGATGCTAAATGGCGAAGAAGATGAGAGCAATTGGTGGTCTAGAAATATGTTTGATATTGGCGATACTGTAAAGGCAGTCATAAATAATGGAGATGCGATCATGGATGATGTTGATGCTAGATTTATGTTCATGCAATTCAGTAATGGCCTCCAAGAGTATAAATTCAGTGATTCTCAATATTATGACTTTGAATTCGGCAAGAATGATGTCCCGAATGTCTTTGTTAGTGCTGTGTGGTTTGATGGCCAACATTATGAAACTGCTTATCAGGCGTCTGCAGCCTATAAAAGAGAATTGGAGCGGCTCAGCGTTGAGATTGAGACTGATGAAAAATACTACTCCCCAGGTGAGGAAGTAACCTTAAGCGTTAATGTTTCAGATGCTAAAGGCAAACCAGCAAAAGCTAAGGTAAATCTCAATTTGGTGGATGAAGCATTTTATAAAATATCATATGACAACTTTACTGATCCGCTTGATGATATTTACAGTAATAATTCTAATGGGATAATGATCACCTATGACTCACATGATAACCCCATTTCGACTGATGATGTGGGTGGGAAAGGTGGCTGTTTCACTGGGGAAACCAAGATTCTTATGGCAGACGGCAGCTATAAAGAAATACAGGATATTGAGATAGGCGACATCGTACTAACCAAAGATCATGAATTTTCCGGGAAGCTTGTGGAGGCAAAAGTGACTAATACAGTTTCTCACTTTGTATCAGAATACCTCGTGTTCAATGAAGGTCTCGAGGTAACTGACGTACATATTGTTTGGGTAAATGGCGGATGGGACATGGCTGGCAATGTAAAAATTGGTGATAGTATGTTGAGTAAAGACGGGGAGGAAATAGAAATATCATCTATTAGAAAAGTCATAGAACCTGTTTGGGTTTACAACTTTGAAGTTGACGGTAAACACACCTATTTTGCTAACAATTTCTATGTTCACAATGAAAAAGGTGGAGGTAGTGGTGTGAGAGATCAATTCGAGGACACAGCCTTGTTTGATGTCGTTGAGACTGATGGGAGTGGAAAGGGCGAAATCACATTTACTCTCCCCGACAATATTACTTCCTGGAGAGTTACTGCTAGAGCTATTGACGGTGACAACTTAAAAGCTGGCTTTGCTAATGCTGAAGTTGTCGTTAGCCTCCCATTCTTTGCTGATTTGATCATGAATCGAGAATATTCTGTAAAAGATGAGCCTACAATAAAATTCCGTGCCTATGGCGATGCCTTAGACGAGGAGGATGAGGTCGAGTTTATAGTTTCTGCGGAAAGCCTTGGAGAGATAGCCAGTGACAAGATTGATGGTGAGGCTTTTGAAGGCAGCTATTACGAGCTACCTGACTTAGAGCTGGGTAATCATGATGTGACTTTGTTTGCAGAATCAGGCAAATACGATGACGCATTACAAAAAGAAATTGAAGTCAAGGGATCTCGCCTTAAGACAGACGTCAACGAATTAATGCGTGATGTCTCTGCGAAAACCCGATTTGATTTAGCTGAGGATGGACCGACTGAAATCATGTTCACTGATGGTGGTGTTGGTTATTATTATGGGAATTTGTGGTCACTATATTACAGTTATGGCGATCGCCTCGATCAGAGGTTGTCTCAGGTCATTGGCGCTGAGCTTTTGGAAGAATATTTCGGCGACACAAGACTTATTGATGACTCAGATGTTGTTGCCAATTATCAAGAGGAAGGGCTCACTCTACTCCCCTACAGTGATCCAGATCTGAGATTGAGTGCGCTCACCTTGTATGTTGAGACTAATCCTTCGCGTTATGATGATTATGCCTTGAAGGAATATTTCTATGGATTCTATAAGAATGCCAACTCTAACCTTGAGGAGGTTGTCCTTAGTATGCTTGGCCTTGCGAGTATGAATGAGCCTGTTCTGCTTAGTCTGCGAGAAATACGGGATGCTCCTGAGCTTAGCATAGAGGAAAGACTCTATATCGCACTTGCATTTGATGCGTTGGGTAGTCAAGGAGAGGCAGAAGTAATCTACAAAGATGTCTTGGGACAGTTGGCAGAGGATAATGCCTATGAGACTGCACTTGGAGCGATGTTGGCAGCCAGCCTACAGGATAACGAAGCTTCAGCCTTGCTTTGGGAATTTGTTGAGATAAAGGGGTTTGAAGATGACTTAGATAAGTTGGCTAAAATTGGATATGTGAGGAATTCTCTTGAGCATGTGAATCCGAATCCAGTGAAATTTAAAGTCAAAATTGGCGACCATACTGAATCTGTGAAGCTAGAAAAATGGGAGAGCTTTAGTTTGATGGCTTTCCCTGGAGATGAAGTAAGTGTCTCTGTTCTTGACGGTGATTTGGCAGCTAATATGTACTATAGCGAAGTGGTGGAACCAAAGGATTTCGAAAAAGATGAAAGACTGTATATTCATAGAGCTTATTTAGTTGACGGTGTAGAAACTAATGAATTCAAAGAAGGTGATTTGGTTAAGGTCCATTTGGATGTAAGTTTTGATGGCAGCTTGAAACGGCCTTACTTCAAAGTAACTGATGTTCTACCTAGTGGTCTGAGGTTAGTTAGTGATGTTAGAGGCCCAGATTATTATTATTCATATACCTATCCTTACAGAAAAAATGGCCAGGAAATTTATTTCTCATGGTATAAGGACGAGTACTCTTCTTCTAAAACTATCACTTATTATGCGCGCGTCGTTAATCCCGGAGAATTTTATGCTGATCCTGCTAAAGTTCAGTCATATTATGATCCATCAATCGCGAATATATCTAAGAGCAATTCCGTAACAATTTCTAGATGACAATCCTATCTATGCTCGTAATAATCAGCGTACTTACAATTAATGATTAACCTAAAATGTTATGAAAAAGTTATTAATTCCAATAATTTGTGCTGTTATTTTGGCTGGATGTGGCGCTGCTGCTCCTGATGTTACAGCCTCTGTTGAGGACCCGATCGCAACCCTAGTGTGCAATCCAGGTTTTAGTGAATACCAAGTAGAAGGCACCAATATTCAGCTTTGTCATGATCCAGCTTGGGGTGATGTTGTAGTCAGGGATATTGATACGTTGGAAGGAACGCTTGCGTGGGTGAGTTTTTCTGATTTACCAGGTGGCCCAGAAATTTGGTATGAATCAACTGATTTTGTTCCACTAGATGGTGACAGTGATTTTTTTAACTTCAGTGATATTAGGATTACCGCTAGTGCAGATATGCTTAAAGATCAATTGATTGATGAACTTGATTATCCCTTTGCTGCCGACGATTTTAAGCTTAGGAAATCAGATGCAGGAGGAAAGAAGGCAATTCGCGTACATGTAGACACATATGACGACTTTCGTGGTGACGTTGATAGTGTGAGGTACTACATTCCTAATGCTTTTGAAGGACATAATGTCACCATTTCTGGTGATCAGAAATATGCTATAGAGGTGGATGACATGGCGTGGAGCATTTTGTTCTAGTCTACAATGTTCACGAAGTTTAGGGCCGGGGATCCTTCGATTGCTATGGCGGCTTTATCAACGATAATGGTTGCCATTTCCGCTTCGCTAATTGCTTCTAGGTTTTTGATTATGTCCTCCCCTACCCTTGTCCACTCATTTATGTCAGACATTAGAAGATAATCTTGCCTGTGATGAAGCGAAGGTGGGAGTTTTTGGACATCATCGTCTGACACATGAAAATGGGCTTCTGCCTCACCTACATATGCTGGTTTGTGAATAATCCAACCTGAAAGTTCTGCTTTACCCGTGTAAATTAGGAGTTTCTCTGCCCAAGGCGGTGTACCTGCCTCTAGAGCCCATTTTGCATCTTGATAGGAGTACTCTATTTCGTTTTTGCACCTTCCTGTGAAGAGATAATCGTAATATTTCTTGTTTTCAATTTGATTTAATTCAAAGTACTCTTCGAGTTCTTCTGAAGAACCGAAGAGCATAGATTCGCAGATGTTTTGATCCTTTGAATTCATTGCTAATTCGAAATAGCATTGCGATTGTTCAAGGGCATCAGGATTTGACAGACACTCATCTTGGGAAACGTTTGTGGTTATGTCATCCGCTTCTGGGGTGTCTTGCTCTGTTGTTGTTTGTGGTGTTTGTGTACATCCTATTAGAAGGATTGATACTATTGTAACTGTGATTTTTTTACGCATATTTATGTGGTTACTTTTGTTTTTTATATTCCATTTTTTTTGAAGATGCAATCATTTGCTGTTGGCGAAGACTTTACAACACTTTTTTTCGCTGTTTTTGCCCTTAATGCCACAGATTTTGCTTTCTATCGTTTGCATTATTTGTCTTTTTTCTTTTTGGATTTAGAATTTCTCAGCAACAAAAGATTCGGTTGAATCATTGGATCGAAAAAACAAAAACCGATACCTCCTATTCTAAGAATCTACTCATTCCTGTGAACATTCCTCAAAAATAGTTCATGAGATGCTCTTTGACATCTCGGTCAAAACAACCCAACGGAGAAAAAAGTTCATGATTACTTCCTACTTCCGTCTCCTTCTTGCTTGTATCCTGCTGGCCTGTGCCTGCGTGATCCCGGCCAAGAACGCTCCTCAAACTGAAACCGCTCACACCACGGGCCCCTACAGTCCTGAATTCGGTGGCAGCACTGGCAATTTCAAGGTTCCTGTTCCTCCTGGATACAATTGGGAGGTAACTCAGTCCTGGGCTTCGCACTGCAAAACGTGCAACTCCAAGGGCTACGACTGGGACTATTGCTCAGATGCCATGTCCCACACATGGGATTGCTGTAGGCACGGCTGGGACTTCAATCTTCCCGGTTATGCTGATTTCGGCAAACCTATCATTGCTTCAGGTGCAGGTGTTCTACGCGAGATGAACGACGACACAGGCTGGGGCCTCACGGTGGTAATCGACCATGGCAATAATGTGTGTACTCGTTACGCACACATGGATGATGACTCAGCCGACCACCTGGTGCTTGGACAGTCAATTTGCCAAGGCCTCGAGCTTGGCAAAATTGGTGATAGCGGCTCTTCGGATGGTGCGCACCTGCATTTTCAGTTCGAGAGCTGCGATAGTGGTGAGAGCCTTGCCATGGGCTTTACGGATGGCAACAGTATCCCCGTGTGTACCCGTGGGCAAGATGTCTACGACATTTATGGGCGCTACTCGTTGCTTAAACTCAATAACGAAATCCGCACTTCCTGCGATATCGGAAGCTCCAGTTTCAGTGGCGCTCAGTTGCCTGAGGGTGGCTGGCTATCTGCTAGCTGTGGCAGCCTCCCCGGTTGTCCGCTCATCCCCAATTGTGGACGTAATTCAGGCCATCAATTCGCCGACTACTACCACCTGGGCGATCGAACAGCTGAGGCTGCGACATACCTCTACGCTGAATGCGCTATCGACGGGAAAGCCGATGGTAAGCTCCACCCTCTTGATTACATCACCCGCGCTGAAGCGCTTAAAGTCGCTTTGCATCTCTTCGGCTTGATAGGAGAGTGCGGGGTTGCCGAGAGTTTCGGTGATATCGATCAAGAGGCCTGGTTTTTCGACGTGGTCGCTTGCGCAATTCACCACAGGATCATCAACGACATAGCGCTATCCTTCAACCCTAACCAGGAGATTACCTTCACAGAGGCAGCCAAATTCCTTGTGAAGGCGGCTACAAAGGCAGGCGTGATCGAAATCCAAAGGCCTACTGTTTCGCATTTCCCTCATATAGGCAGCTCTCACTGGGCTTATCCCTACGTGGAAACGCTTTACAGCTACGGAGGCCTTGTTCCTCAATCACTTGATCACCGCAGCGATAGCAGGCTCGAACGGCGCGAATTCGTAATAATGGCTGCCTCCCTTTCGCCCTGCTTCTGCAACAACGTCTCTTGCGACGCCACCTGTAGTTGCGACCAAGCTTCCTTCTCCTGTCTTGATCCTTCGGATACAAGCGCTGGAGTGGGAGGCAGTCTTGGTTCAAGCTCCAGCAGCAAGGATTTCGGTGGTTTTTCCGGTTCACAAGATGATCCGGAAAAGGACTTTAATCTTGAGATCTTCTGTTCCGTTGACTCGGAGCGTTCACGATGTGCGGGATTGGAAACAATCCTTTACATCAAATGTTCGCTTGAGAATGACGGACAAGAAGCAATCAAGGTCAATGACCTTGTGATGTCTCTCAACGAGCCATCGCGCTTCTGCGAGATCATTGACTCGCATCTACGTCGCGGCGAAGGGGTCAAGAGCGTTGAAGCTGGTGAAACTAAGCGCATGAGTGGCCACTTCGAAGTCAGGTGCAGCTCATCTCCGGATGGTGATCTAGGGGTCTCATTTGACCTTATAGAGAAGATTCAAGGAGTGAAGACTCTTTACGAAGGACTGCTGGAAACCAGAATCCCTGTATCCTCGCAACTTCTCACTCACTGTCTAGATCTAGGTTCTCATTCCCAAGCCCAACCCGAGCAGCAAGCGGATTCGGGGGACTGCAACTGGAGCTACACA
>CAZCLD010000025.1:0-17650 GCA_964499425.1 uncultured Candidatus Peribacteria bacterium
GTGGCATATGATCGCGTCGCTTTAGAGCAATTCCTGGGCAAGGCAGTTAAGATCTCCAAAGATGCTCCCGTGGTTGTTTCCAAGTTTGAAACCGGTGCAAAAGAGGTCGAAATTGACGCCGTCGCCCTCAATGGTAAGCTCGTTATTTATGCAATTGCTGAACACATAGAAAATGCTGGAGTGCATAGTGGTGATGCTACGATTGTTCTTCCTCCCCAGAAGCTTTACATGGAAACGATTAGGCGGATTAAGGTTATTACCAAGCAAATCGCCAAGGAATTAAATATCAGTGGCCCTTTCAATATCCAGTTTTTGGCTAAGAGTAACAGGGTAATGGTAATTGAGTGTAACTTGAGATGTAGTCGTAGTTTTCCATTTTCTTCGAAGGTTACTGGGTATAATTTTATTGAAATCGCTACGGAAGCGATGATGGCCAAAACTGTTGGAAAGACTTCAACACGGGGCAAAAAACTCTTAACTAATCGTGAATATAGAACCCTTGATCTAGACCATGTGGGAGTGAAGGCTCCCCAGTTTAGTTTTCCTCGTTTGAAGGGGGCCGATCCGGTTTTGGGTGTTGAGATGGCTTCAACAGGTGAAGTTGCTTGTTTTGGAGAAGACTTATATGAAGCACTTTTGAAATCGATGATCAGCGTTGGTTTCGCCTTACCAAAAAAAGGTGTGCTTTTCAGTGTTGGAGGAATGGAAGCCAAGTTGGACATTTTGTCAGCAGCTGGGAAATTTGAAAAGATGGGATTTAAAATTTTTGGAACAGAAGGAACAGCAGACTTCTTGAACAAAAATGGCATCTTGGCTAAAAAACTTCACAAAATTTCCACAGAAAAGAGTCCGAATTTGCTGGAAGGCATGACTGGCGGTGACTTTGACCTAATTGTGAACATCCCCAGAAATTATAGTCGATCGGCCGTTACTGACGGGTACTTGATTAGACGAAAATCTGTCGACCTTAATATTCCTCTGATAACCAACGTGCAGATCGCAAAAATCATAGCCGAGGCTTTGCATCGGTACGGACTGGAGGATTTGAAGGTCATAGATAGAGATGGGTATTTCTAGAGGCGAGATTTCCCCTTGAATCAGCCCTTTTTTGTCTATAGAATGCGGTCTGATGGTTAAGAAGAATACACCAAAATTGAAGAAAGGTTTAGCGCAAATGCTGAAAGGCGGCGTTATTATGGATGTGGTTAACGCTGATCAGGCTCGCGTGGCCGAGGAAGCTGGGGCTGTTTCTGTGATGGCGCTTGAGCGAGTTCCCTCTGATATTCGGCGTGATGGGGGAGTCGCTCGTATGAGTGACCCCAAGATGATTCGTGAAATAATGGACGCGGTCACAATCCCTGTGATGGCTAAAGTGCGAATTGGTCACTTTGCCGAAGCTCAAATTCTTGAGAGTATAGGTGTGGATTATATTGATGAGAGCGAGGTTTTGACTCCTGCAGATGAGAAATACCACATTGATAAGTCGAAATTTAAAGTCCCTTTTGTTTGTGGAGCCTGCGATCTTGGCGAAGCTTTGAGGCGCATTTCAGAAGGTGCCTCTATGATTCGCACAAAGGGTGAGGCCGGGACTGGGAATGTCGTTGAAGCCGTGAGGCATATGAGAGCTATCAATGAGCAGATCGCTGCACTGGAAGAAATAACTGAGAAACAGCTAAAGGATTGGGCAAGTGCAGAGCGCGCACCCCTTGAATTGGTGAAGGAAACACGTGATTTAGGGCGACTACCTATAGTCAACTTTGCTGCTGGTGGGATCGCTACTCCTGCAGATGCATCTTTAATGATGCAACTTGGGTGTGACGGTATTTTTGTAGGGAGTGGGATATTCAAATCTTCTGACCCTGCTGCACGCGCAAAAGCTATCGTTGAGGCAACTATGAATTATGCTGATGCTGAAATTTTAGAAAGAACTTCTCGTGGACTAGGTGAATGCATGGAAAGCTTGGAGATTGATAAACTTGAGGATAAGTTTGCTGAGAGAGGCTGGTAAATTTTTACTATGGACACTGAAAAGGAAATCAAAAAGATCCTAGAGCGCAACAAAAATGTCGAAGCTGACAAGGCCTGGGAGGTTAGCTTTTTTCGAATGTTTGTGATTTTGATTTTCACTTACGGTGCAGCTTTTGTTTTTCTTTGGATAGTCAAAGTTGAGGATGCCTGGATTGCTGCTTTTGTGCCAGTTATCGGCTACGTACTTTCTACTTTGTCCCTTCCATCTCTAAAAAAGTGGTGGCTAAAACGATTTTGCTCAAAGGATTAGACTTGCTCCACTGCAGCCTTGACAGTTTCGATTACGCCATGGGCCGCCTGGTTTCTTTACTGACCCCCCTTTGTTGTGCTATGATGGGGGATGATTTAATTACATATCATGTCAGAGCCTGAGCCTAAGTGGCCCTCCCCTAATGACGATGAATTCCCTGCCGATTTAAGAGGCGCTACAAATCTTGTGCGTGATCTTGAGCTCCTGAGGTCTAAAGATTACAAAGAAAAAGTACTAAAGGAGAATGCAAGAATACGAGAACGTTTGACTGGCAAGCTTCAAGACGTAAGGAAAAAGCTTGACCCTAAGATCAGAAAGTATTCCGAGGCTCTACTAAAAGAACTCGGGAAAGACCCTGAGGATTTTTATCACCTTCTAAGTGTTTATGAATATTTACCTGCAACAAATTATGATGTTGCTCTCTTCGTAAGATATTCTGACTTCCTTAATTTTACCGATGTAGTCATATTGTTTGATTTTTTGGTGGAAAATTTTCAAAGCAAGTTTGATTCAAGCCTTTTAATCGCTCTAGTTAATGAAACTAACTTTTCGAAATATTTGAATCGTGTATTAAGATACCCTGGTCTTTCGAGGCGTTATCCGGATGAAAAAGAAAGAAAAAAAGGTGTGCTAAAAATTGTTGAGCGCTTAGTAAACAGGCCGATTCGTGAAGTTTACGCACTTTTAGGAGACGATGTTTTTAAAAAATATTTTGCAGGACTAAAAAAAATCTATCCTCAAGAAGCTTCTGTCTCTGGTTTACTTCACATTGTTGCTCAAAATCATGAAGACATTATTCAAACATATGAAAAGAAAGTCGATACCAAGGAAATCGAGGCAGTTTTCGGGGACTTGTACAAAGGCAACGAGATAGTGTTTATTTTTGCTAAATCCCTTAATGAAGAGGCTTTTTTGAAGACGCTTACTGTGATGAAAAACCTTAAGAAAAAAAGGCCCTATGAAATCTTGAAAGCGCATTCCTTTACTCATATCTTTGACGCGTTAAATGCCCCGAATGCCCCAGATCCCGAAACAACTGCAGATTTCATAAATTGGTTGGAGAATAGTGCAGTCTTTAATTTTGCCAGTATTGGTGTCCTAGCTACAGCTTATCGACGTATGGCAATGGCATTTGGCAAGGAGAACTTTATGACCGAAGAAAGCAATACTCAATTGAAGAAATTTGAACAGAGCACTGGGTTGGTGATAGATATGGAATATTTTTTACGCAAACCGGATCTTTACATTTGGGACGATGAGTCACTTTTAACAATTGTAAGACTTCGAGAGGCCTTTGATTTTAGATTAAACGTAAAAAATCTGGAAAACACCAAAAAGATAGTAGAGAGTATTGCCACTGAGGGTTTACTAGAGATTCTCTTAAATAGTGATTATGCACCTTTACTAGACTCATTGGTGCGAGATATTGACTATGAAGACGGTGGCAAAATAGAGGATCTGGCTGCCGTTTTTAGTGCTTACCATAGCTTGAAAGCTGTCGAAAAAGATATTCCAGCTGCTCGAGATATTTTGACTAAATTGAGAGAGAGGGGAGTTAGAGTTAGTTGTTATTCTAATTCTAATGAACTTAGGAAGTTGTTGGGCCCCATGAACACAAAACCTGAGTTGCTTGATAAATTTCTAGAGATTGCTGAACTTTATGAGTGGGATAAAATAACCCTCAAGGATTTCTATCGGTTTGAGCGTGCCACAAAAACCGTTCGAACTTGGTTGCTTGACAGAAAAAAGGCTAAAGTTCTAAAAGGTGTTTTACAGAGCTATAATCTCCCCGTTAGAGTGAAGTTTTTGTTGGAATTTGCGTCACAGGTGCAGGTCCGGAAAGGAATGAGTGAAATATATGAAAAACTGAAAACCCCCAAGCTAAAAGCATTTTATAAAAATAATCAAAAACTTTTTGCTGCTACCTCATCTGGATATTATTACAGGTTGGAGGCGGTTGTGAGCCTCTACGAAGCCTTTGAGAAAAACCCTTCTATGCTTTTACATGCAAAGCGCTGGGTCAGTTTGGGGCACTCTATTTACAGCGATTTTGTTGATATTGATTTTTCTGTATTAGAAGACTCTAGATTTAACAGATGCAAGCATGTATTTGAGAAATTGGGAATAAAGTACCTGACTGTGGATATTGCCCTTTTTTCTAAGGTTCTTGACACCCTTGAACACTTTGAGGATCCGGCTTTTCATGAATTCTTAAAAGTTTTTAGAACCAATTATGATCTAGAGGTGGATTCTACTAGAGAATCCCTTTTGCTGCTGAAGTGTTTTAAAACTCAAGCGGAGAGATCTTTTCTGATGTCTTCAGGGTCATCGAATTTTTACACGTGGGCCAAAAAATATGGTTATGAGCTTGACTTGGAGAACATTGAAGAATTCATGGTATTGGCCAAACACCCAAAATTAAAAGATTCTGTTGAAAAGTTCGTGGATTTTTTCAAAGTTAAAAGTGTAGCTTCCCAAGTCAGGGCTCTCAAGGGCTTTTCCTTTGATCTTTCTGGGGTCAAAAAAAGAGGATTCAATTTCTTGAGTGAAATGGCAGAATTGACAGATAGTGGCAAAATGAGGCTATTGATGTCAAGGAAATGCAGGGAAGTCTTGGATTATTTACATTCAAACTTGGACTATGTTTTTTCTATAGCGGATATTTATCCTTTATTAACAATTTTAGGCAGCACTAGCCTTCAAAAAGCCATCAAAAAGCCATCTTTTGCGAAAACCTTTCGAAAATTTCGCGAATATGACTCCAGGATACTTAGGAGCAAAGAGATTTATTTCCGGTTTGGTTTGATTGATTCAATAGTTGTTATTTCAGAAAATCTTAAAGAATTTGAGAAGCTAATGGCTCATTTCAGCAAAGAGTTTTCTTTCCGTTTGGATAGTGCCTCTGTTGTTTCAATTTGGTTTTTGCTTACTCAACCCCGCTCAAGAGAGAAAGTATTTGAGCCAGGGTTTGTAAAAACCGTGAAGACATTAATGAAAAACCAAGCTTACAAATTTAATCTCGACCATGTTCATACCTTGATCTACCTGTCTGAGCATCCGGAAATTATTGGCCCATTATTTTCCAAAGATATGAATAATTTTTTGAGAGACGCCGGGATAAATTTGAGAGGTGAGGATCTTGTATTAAGATTAGTGCTGTACCGCCAATATGAAAATACTGAATTGCGAGAGGTAGTGATTAGCGATGAATTTAAAACTTTCAAACAGAACTTGCTTCACAACTATGGTTTAGGCTCTTCAGCTTTTAATCCTGAGATGATGGTATTAATGATGGATCATCCGGAGGTTATGGAATTTTTGGATGGTATAAATCTTGATTTCGGCTTCTATGATTCTAGAACCCTCCACTTTTTTGACAGTATGCCAAATTTAATTGGACTTGCGGCTACAAACGCTGAATTACATGTCAATTCTTTATCAGCAAAATATGAAGATTATTCTTTTAATCCTTATGAAGCATTAACCTGGATAAAATTAATAAAAAAATATCCAGATGTAAATTTATTTATGGAAAAAGTTGCAGAAGCGGTCAATGTGATTGGAGAGGAGAATATTAATTTAAATAAGATTTACATGTTTTTGGTTTTGGGAACTAAGTTCGAAAAAAATCGAACTGTCATAGAAGACAGGGTGAAACCCTTGTTTAAAGATGATGTTCACAGGGTGGATCATAATTTTTCAAGCTACATGTCTTACAATAAAATTGGGAACTTCAACTTGGTGGAGCTGAATAAGATTAGTTTGCTTTTGGACTGGTTTGAAGATGGGGGCAATTGTAAAACCATAGGGTCAATGATTCATAAAGATGTAGAAGAATTCCACCAAACCGAACTAGGCTCTCTATTCACACTTGAATCGAATGCTAGAGTTAAGCATAAAGAATATCCGCCTAGGATAACCTTTAATAACGGCAATTACTTGGCTCCGCCAGAAGCAGCAAATCAATACGGGATGTCTACCAGCCTTGTTCATCTTCATGCTGTTTCTTTTGCAAGTGGTAAGTTTGCCGGCCCCAGTGGTGGACGATTTTCTTCCAATGCTGACATTATGAACGCGCAAAAAGAAGGGCTGTCGAGTACTGTGATAACTTCATTATCTAAAACCGAATTTGCGGTGCATTTTTATAATCCTCGTGGGGATGTGGTATTTTTGGGAAGATATCAATATTCAATCTAGACTTGCTCCACTGCAGCCTTGACAGTTTCGATTACGCCATGGGCCGCCTGGCCCCTTCTGTGTGGAGGTGTCCAAGATTCGTATCTTATGAACGCATTGCCAGGGTATCTTGCCTCTAATTCTTCCAGGCTCTCTGCACCAAATCTCTCAAGCAGTGCTGGTACGTCTTGGGGCTTTACGACCTGGCCTAGCTGTGCAAACTCTATGCCTCTGCGAAGCTCTTTCCCTGCTGCTGCTGCATTATCCTTTGCCTTTTGGGATGGTTTACTTGCACTGATTTCGATTCGTTCTACTCCATCTTCTGTGACAAGTTTCCATAGCAGTGGAAGCAGCCTCCTGTAACCAACAACCGAGCTCTCTCTTTGTACATGTTCGACGGTCTCATCGACTTGTTCTTCAACATCTCCAGGGATGACTTCGTCTTCTCCCTCTGGCTCCAAATCAACAATCTGGCCCTCTTCCAGTGCCCCATATATAGCCTGTGCTCTTGCTTCAGGGCTAGTCCTTTCTCCATCTCCGCTGGGGTAGCGTCTGACTATTTCGGTATCTGGGTTTGGCTCAGGCTCTTCCTCGTCTGGCATCCTTGGGCCAGCGGGCCTTACTGTCCTTTCTCTTGGCGCAAACATGTCGCCATACATTTTTTGAAGAGTTGGCCTCCTACAGGTTAATTGGGCCACGTACCAGTAGATGTCTTTGCGTAGCAATTCGTAGTTCAAGCTCGTTCCTGCGATTAATTTCAATGCCTCTGGGCCCAGACTTAAGCCTCCTGGTTCAGCCCCGTAACGAGTCAACAAGACCGGTGGAAACTCTCCGATGCTTACTAAAAAAGGTTGTTCTATCCCCCCCCTTGGTGTGCGCACCTGGGGCCTTAGCGCCTCTTGGAAATCTCGGTTTTCAGCAACTGCAGCTCCTAGCTCCTCATTGAAGAAGCCTACTTGAGTAGAAAAGATATTAAAGCTCCCAAGTTCCGGGTTATCGACTGGTGCAAACTGCATGGTCAATGGCTTTGCTTCTAATAAAGTGTTGTTCTCAGCTGTACACATAGGCACTTCTTTATCCGCTTCCGCCAGTAATAGTTCGGCAACTCTATCGTTGTCCGCGCGAAGAGATTCCCTGGTTGCCCTTTCTGGCTTATTAAATTTGCCGGCCCTTCCTTTTAGAAAAGGAATCCAAACCTCTTTTATTTGGCCGAAAAGTTCCGCGAAATTCCTGATTTTTTGAGAAGTTGACCTGTGGGGCGCCCCTTCAAACAATTCGGGCCTGTCTACTATGTTAAAAAATGGATAATGGACTGGTTCCGTACGCCGCTCTCTCCCCCGGACCGACCCCCTTCTTGCCTTGCCTCTTCCCTTTCTAAGCTCTCTGTGCTTGTCCTCGTTAAGAGCAATCATAGTAAAATAATATCCTTCTAGTCTTCCCTCTATTTCGTTAAGGACAAAAGCTTCACTGTATGCAGCCCCTGGTTCGCAATGCTCTGGGTATTTTTGATAAATAGCCTCTCCTACCAATACGAGTATGTCCAAAACATCTTTTCTCAAAACGCCCTTTCTGCTGAACCTCCTTGTAATGCTGAGAAGGTAGCCCTCTACTGCAGTGTCTATCAATGGTGCTGCCTCCTTAGCTACCTGAAGTCTGAGAGCTGGGTCTTCGCTTAACTGCTCATGAGTATATGGTGCATATAATGTAAGCGCTTGCTCCAGGGCTTGGAGTCCCCGTGGCGTTACTAATTGTTTCATTGTGGGTCCCCAAGGTGGCCTTTCGCTTGGGCCCCTGGGGCCCCTCTCTTCTGTTGGCATAGTGTTTTTTATGTACTGCAAATTATGCCTGATCTTCCCCGCAGTCAAGCCTATTTAGCAGCGCTTTGTGTACAAGCTGATAGCGCGCAACCCTGTCGGTTTCTTCGGTGTTGGGTAACAATATTTTTACTTCAGTTCCACCCTCTGGATGATTAGTTATTCTGATGTCTCCGTCGTGTCCATCCACGATTGTTTTTGCTATCGCAAGCCCTATTCCTGATGATCCTCTAAGACTGGTGCCGCGGCTGAAAAGGTGTCGTGTTAGAGCGGCCTCAGGTATATACGGTGTCCATGCTGGGTCTACAAGTGTTTTTTCAAATGGGCTAAGCACTTCGCCATCTTCTATTTTTACTAATACCTCTGCCGCAAGGGCTTTTCTTAGCTCGGTTATGTTGATTCCTAACCCATGATCTCGAACAGTTATTTCAACGCAGCTTGGTTCTACCGGACAACAATCTAAGCTTATGGGGAATTGTTGAGCTCCATACAGGCCTGTTGGATTCTTTAGAAGGTTGAAAATAAGTATTGCAATACTTGATGAGTGAGCGCTGATTTCTACGTCAGGGCTTATTTTGACTGTTATTTTTCCCTTTTCAAGCTCCTGCCCATCTGCTATGTCGTACCCCGTGCCCGTTTGTATTCTTGCTAGTGCTGGTACTAGGCTTTCTCTTAAGTTGTACGGCCTTTTGGGGTAATGCCCCTCAATAATTGCTAGGTTTGTGTGATAAATTTGTAAAAGCATGTCTATTGATGGGTCCATAGTTCTTGCAAGAATTTGTTTCCATTCTTGTCTCGTTTCGGGGTCCCCCATTCTGCTTGCCAGCATGGACAAGTATTGCTGCGATGTCAGAATATTCCTTTGATCGTGTGCTATATTTTCAATTAATTTTGATATTGGACCTTCTCTGCCTGCGAGATTTGCAAAAAAAGTAGCGAAATCAAGCAATCTACCGGTTGCCTCACTTTTGTTTAACGCAATCGTTACGGCCATCCTGCTGAAATCTTCATCGCAAAGAGTTTTGTATCTAGATAGGGCGGCAGCCGTCCCAACAAATGCAACTAGAAGGCTTACTGCAAATTTGCGGTCAAAATGATCTCGTTCATCTTCTGTCATTTTGGATATATCCTGTGTATATAGATTTGCTACACCAGCAAAAGGCTTCCCTTTTTGCCCCTCCCAAATTAAACTTTCTACAGTCCTATCTATTTGCCCTAATCGCTCACCGGAAACAAGCCCTTCTGGAAGTGCCTCAAAATGAAATCCGGTTACAATGTCGTCCTCTCCAAAGGGAGGTCCCAAAAGTGGTGTGATTTTGTCGTTGACTTTGAGCATAAGGTGCTATTAAATCATAACTGTCCCTGCCCGTCAAGCCCATGAAGATTGGTATTTTAAACATCCAGGGATCTGTTAAAGAGCATCTAGCCTGCCTTAAAAAGCTCTCTGTAGATGTGGTTTTAGTAAAGAAGCCTGCGGATCTTGAAGGCTTGGGCGGGTTGATAATTCCTGGAGGAGAGAGCACAACTCTTGAAAAGCTGTTGAAGGAATTTGGGCTGCGAGAGTTAATCTTGAAGCATGCTAAAGAGGATATGGCAATTTGGGGGACTTGTGCGGGAGCGATTCTGCTTGCTAAAAAAGGTAGCCTAGAATTGATGAATATTTCTGTTGAGAGGAATGCTTACGGAGGGCAGCTGGAAAGCTTTGAGGTTGAGGTTAAGTTTGGAGAGAATGACTCTCAAAAGATTCCTGCCGTTTTCATCCGTGCCCCAAGGATTGGCCATTTAGGAAAAAGTGTCGAAGTTTTGGCGCAACACAATGATGACGCGGTGGCGGTGAGAGATGGCCGCTTTTTGGCGACAACCTTTCATCCTGAACTAACCAAAGATTTAAGGGTTCATCGATATTTTTTAGAGATGTGTAAAAAACACTAATCAATCCTCGTCCCCCTCGTGATCTTTGTCAGAATCTTCAGGATCTTCTCTTACCAACTCTAGCGAAGGCCTTGCGGCGGGGACACGTCCTGTTCTTTTTCTGAGCTCCCTTAATATCCTGGCTTCCATAGTAAGAAGTCTGTCTTTGGTCTCACCATCTACCCCTGGCTGGTCTTCCTTGCCTCCTAATTTAGTTTCCCTTCTTGCCCCTACTCCAAATCTCATTCTTAGAACTTGTTCTTCTCGGGGTGTGAGTACTTCAAAGGCTTTCTCCAAGTCCGCTAAAGAAATTTTTGGGATCGCTCTTCTAACATGTTCTACTATTTCGGTTCCCGGATATGTAAGTCTGCGAGTTTCTTCCATTCTCATGTCTGGGTCTCGTGCTCCATTAGAATCGCCGCTTCTTATGCTTTCTCTTGCTGCAAGCACTATCTTTGCGATGATTCCTTCTGGAGTGTCTAGCCTTGCTGACAGGCTCCGGTCAGTTAGGGGTAACATGTTTAGGGCTGTGTCCTCTCCGTATTCTTCGATAACGTCTTCTACCTCTACCCCTGTGTCCTCAAGTTCGCCAACGACAGCTAATCCAAGTACTTCGACAACCCCCTCTTTGACCTCGGCTCTATGTGAAAGCACGATTTCTTCCAACTCAACTTCTCCCAAAGCCACACTGTCGATAGCTGATTCGTGAGCCTCTATCAAAGCTTCATCTCTCCTTTGTGCCTCTATGCCTTCAACGATTCTGTCGAAATCCCTTATCCTTTCTGGGACTTCAAACTTATGGCCCCTTCTCTGCCTTCCCTGCCCGGTGAGCTCCACTATTTCACCTTTGCCATCTACGGGTTCTAAGCTAGAAAGGTAGGTCATTAGGCTTCCATGTATGTCCCTTACGGCTTCTAAAGCCGCTGCTTTTTCACGTCTTGTTAGCTCAAACGCCTCTATGAGCTGCTTGAAAACTAGCTCGTTGGAGAGGAACAGGTATTCATTTGCAAGTGCCCTTAGTTCATCATAGATGAAGTCTAAGACATAAAAGCCAAGACGTTGGTCCTGGCTTTCTGTAATGGGTGATTTTCTTTCTCTATCTGCTGCCATAATTTAGCCGAAATTTGGTGGATTGAGCACTTCTAAAGCCCTTGCTTCTATCTCGTCTATTTCTGCTGCGGCTTCTGGGTCTAGGCCTTCTGTTTTTGGAGCACCCAGATCAGCATCTGGTCCTGCCGGAAGGATCCATCCTCTCAAGAGGCCCACCTGGAATTGTTTATCTGTAAGACCTTTTGTTTGCGCTTCTTCGTAAGTCATAGGTTCGGGGTGATCTGCATCACCACCTTTTGGTTCTCCTTCTGCCATAATTTGGTTGGTTAAATTATTTATAGCACTGTTTCTACATGCATCCCCCCTTTTTGTCAAGAGTGAAAGTTAGGGTTTTTTTGTGATTGTTTTTAGAATGGTGAGCGATGTCAAAATTCTTGCCAAAATCAGTTAGGACGCTTATAGAAGAGCTTTCCAAGCTGCCGGGGATTGGGCCTAAATCTGCTCAGCGCTTGGCTATCTATCTGCTTCATTCTCCGGATAGTCGATTAAAGCCTCTCGGGGAGTCCATTTTGAATCTTAAAAAAAATGTAGTTTTTTGTTCTCACTGTTGGAATGTAGCGGAGACAGACCCTTGCCTCATCTGCTCAGACGAGCAACGTGACAAGCGTCAAATCTGTGTAGTGGAGGAGGTTTTGGACGTGGTTGCACTCGAGAAAACTCGGGATTTTAAGGGTCTTTATCACGTCTTGCATGGCGCTCTTTCCCCCGTAGATGGGATTGGTCCGGATCAATTGAAGCTGGAGGAATTGTTTGTGCGTGCTGCAAATGGTGTTGAAGAAGTTATTCTGGCAACAAATCCAAGCCTAGAAGGTGAGGCGACGGCACTTTATATCCAAAAACATTTGCGTGATTCTCCCGTTCGCATTACAAGAATTGCCCGGGGGCTCCCTGTCGGTGGTGACCTTGAGTATGCCGATGAAATTACCCTAAGTCGGGCGCTTCAAGGGAGATCAGAATTCTAAATTAAAACTATGTCACTTGCACTAATGGCTCCACAGCCACAAAGAGCCGTGAGTTATTACGACGATCTGCCTGAGGTTGACCCCGCTACGGTCGAGAGCTTGACCGAGTTTGTGTGGTCTCTGGTGGAGCAAGCTTTGAGGTCTAGTGCCATTTTAAGGGTGGCCACTAATGCTGCCTCTCAGCGCTTTTCTCAGCACCTTCAAGAGGATTGCACCTTCGGCGCATTAGATAAGGAGGTATCTGTGATTCTGCACGAGACTCTCTTGGAAATTCATGCAAAATTGACGGGAAATGCGAGCGCCTTTCATTCAGAGGAGTACCTGGCTCTCATGGATGGGCCGCGTCGAGAGGTCGACAAAACCCTTGCGCTTGTGAGGAAAGGGCTGGGGTTGTTTTGGAAAATACCTACAACCAGGAGTAGAGCTCGCGAGATGACCAGACCCCTTGTCGCTGAACTTCAAAACAGAAGCATTGCCCTACCTTCCAGGGAAGTGTCTGCTGTTTTACACCAGGTTTGGCTAAGAATGGGTGTGTTTTTGAACGGAAAAGGTACTGGGGCCAGAGCCTGATAAGTGTTGGCCCTTTTTGACGATGAATTCTGTTTCAAAGTCGTTGTGGAGATTTTGAATTATTCCTTGGTGATCCCGATTTTCAATAGCCTTTAGGAGTTTTTTCGTTTTATCCAAATTCTTTCCACACCTTGAGAGGTCGAGGGATTGGTAAGCAAGCTGCGTTTTGTCGGGCGTATTAACTGCCTCTATTGCTATCTCGAATTTGATTTCTACTGGAGTGAGAGGCGTGATCTTTTCACCAAAATTTTCTCCGAAAGCTGTGCCCCCAATGATGAAAAAGGGCACATCCATACCAATCTCAGCTGCGAGTTTTTGTAACTGCATGGATGAAAGATTGAGCTCCCACAGTTTGTTTAAGGCCTTTAAAACAGCTGCTGCGTTGGAGGATTCTCCGCCTAGGCCTGAGCCGGGAGGGATATTTCTTTTGATATGAATTCGAACATTTTTGTTTATTTGAAATTTTCTTTTTATTAGCTGGAAGGCCAGGTGTGCTAAGTCATTGTTTTCTGATGCTTGTGGCGACTCTGTAATTTCGACCTCATTGTGGAGCTCTTGCGCTTCATGAAAAACAGTTTGGATTTCGTGATATCCAGAACTGTCTTTCCTGAGCACGTCTAGCGCGAGATTTATCTTTGCAGGTGCGAGAATTTTCATTTTTTTGTCAATGAAACGATGGCGAAACATTGGATTCCGAGGCCTGCTCCAAACGCAGTTAGTTCTTCTCCGCTTGTTGCGGTGACCCCTATTTTACGAGTCTCCACTCCTAGAATTTGCGCTATTGATTTTTTTAACTTGGCAACTAGAGGGTCTATTTTGGGTGTTTTGCATTCTATCATTACTCCCACACTGTTGACGACAAATTTGGCCTTTTTGATTTTTTTGAGAAGGGGTTCTAGGAATTTTTTGCTTTTATAAATTTTTTGGCCTTTGATTTCGTCATAATAAAATCCGATTGAATTGTCTCCGATTGCTTGTGACAACGCATTGAAAATGGCATGGAGAACCACGTCGCCATCGGAATTAGCTTCAAGTTTAAGCTCGTCTGGGTATTCCAGCCCCCCCAGCACTAAGCCCTTTTTGCTTTCGTCGTAAACATGGCTATCTTGTCCAATTCCAACGCGGATGTCGTCAGGGAGATCGCCTAAAATTGATTTGAGTCTTAAATAATCTGCTTCATTTGTAATTTTAAAATTGTCTTCGTGGGCTTCTGTGTAACGAACGGGTTGTTCAATTGCTTCCAAAAGCATTGCCTCATCCGTGACTTCAAGTTTTTCTTTTTTAGCATTTTTTATAGCCTTTTTGAAAATGCTGTATTTTGCTGCTTGCGGTGTTTGAGCTAAGAATATTTTTTCACGATCGTGGGTCTTAATAATGTGTTGTTCGTTGATTTCTTTGACAGTAGAGCTAACAAAATGGCCTACAATGCATGCCCCATATTCCTGGGTGTGTTGAATAGTTTCTGAAATTTCGAGATGAGATGGCAGTGGATTTGCAGCGTTGTGGACTAGTATTGCGTCATTTTTGTCGGCAACCTTTTCTAGCTCTTTTAAGCCGGCCTCCATTGACTGCTGCCGGGTTAAGCCTCCGCTGACCACCTTGCTAATTTTATCTAGCTTATAGAATTTAATGATGGCTCCGACTTGTTTTTCGTTTGTTTTGTTAGTAACGACTATAACGTTGTCGATGTCAGAATGGTCATTGTAAGAAACCAGGGAATAATAAATAATCGGATTTCCACCCGCTTCCATTAAAAGTTTATCCTTGCGAGCCTTCATTCTCTGCCCCTGTCCAGCCGCCAATATGATTGCGTGGTTCATTTTTTTACCTTACGGAACGCTATTTTGACAGAATAAGGAGATTAGCGCAATACCCCTTGACTCCTGCGTTTTCCGCTGTATGACATCGGCCTATGTCAAGAGACTCTCTAGAAAATCAGCTCCAAGAACTCCACCATGAACAGCCCTCCGCTGACACAGTTTTGGTTGTCGAGCCTGACCCCTGTGTCAGGACTGTGTGTGAGCGTCTTATTTCGCATGCTTTTCCCTCCCAACAAGTTGAAGCCGTTGCAACCGTGGCTGCTGCCAGAGAGCTTATCACCGGTGACTTGCGTAGCCATGTGTCCCTGGTTTTTGCTGACACAGCTGAATTTAATTCGGTTGCTCAGCTTATCGAAGATCTGCGAGGCGGCGCTGATTCTGAGGCCTTGGTTGAGCATGGCAATCGTTTGCCTGTAATCCTCACTTCCGCTGGGTTGCCGCGGGGATGGTCCTTGATTCTTCAGCAAATGTTGCATGATGAAAAGAAAGTAGACGGAGTCTTAGATAAACCTTTCAGCAAAGATGATGTTGAAAGGGTTTTCGCTTCCTCTATTAGTCGTAGGGCCGGCCTTTTTGAGGAGATGGAAGGCACCACCAGGGACCAGGTTCTCGATTCTTTTGCTTCCCACTACCTTGAGCTAGCTAGGCTTTGGCGGGGTGAGCTCCAAGCACTGTCCCTTTATGATAGCCCTGACGAAGACAAGGTCGGAGCTGACCTTGAAGTCATCCTGGGCAATATGGAAAGCTTGATTGCTACGCTGCGATTATTAAAAAGTTTTTTGCCCATAAGGGATGACGAACATTTGGGGGCATTTATTCATAAAATTAATGGCGATCTAACAGTTATAATTGGTTATTTAGACTTTGTTTTGGCAGAGGACTTGCCCTCCGAAGATCTTTCTTGTCTAAGAAAATTCCAGGCCGAAGCTAGAGAGCTTGCTGCAGCTGTTGGGATCGTGAGCAATGCCCGCGCTTCCACTATCACCTGGGCCCAAGCTGCCACTTCAGACAAGCAGGCCCTGGCCCCTCAAGTTTTGAAGTTCCCTCAAGGCACTGTTTTTTGTGTAATTGATGACACGCCAGATATTCACGGTGTTTGCGGGAGATTAATAGAAAAAGCTGGTGGGGAAGTGGTCTCTGCTACGGACGAGGCTACTTTGAGGCCTGTTTTGGATGGGCTTTATCGCGTTGATGTGGTTTTGCTCGATCATGAATTGGAAGGTGGCGCGGAAGGTCACCAACTGATTGAAGCGATTCGCAGGCAGCATCCAGAAGCCTTAATAATTGCGCATACTGGCAAGGCTGACGCTTTAAACGCAGATCCAGGAAATCCTTATAAGGCGGCTGGCGTAGAAATTGTTGGGAAGCGTCACTGGAACGCTGTTAGTGGAATTATCAGAAGAAAACTTGTAGTACCTGCCTAAGCTTTATTCTATGTCAAGTGCTGAAAAACGAAGCCACGATAGAGATGTCGCCCCGGAATTGCGCGAGCAGGCCCTCGCCCTTGACGCAAGGCAGGCGCTTGGCAGATTTTATCCGCCCAAGGAGAGGGTTGAGCCGGAAGACGAGGCCATGGAAGTGATCGAGGACCCGCGAGTTAGATTCACCGAAGGAGAAGCAATGAGGGCTAAGATCTTGGCACTTTTCCCTGAACTAACAGACCCCGAATTTATGGCCGAATCTCCGGATACCAGAATAGAATCTGTTGTAGCGGCTTCTTGGGACAAGGCGCTTGAGTTGTTAAAGGCTATTGGCTATATGCCCGCAGATGATGTTTCTGACGTCCAGTTTGCTGACCCGGAGGCGCTTGCCGAAGGGCGTGTTGAGCCCTTGGTTGACGAAGACAGAATCCCTTCGCTGCCTTCTAGGCAGTGGGTCGTAGATACATTTGTTCAAAGCCTATCTCCCCAACAGAAGATCGAGCTTCTCCGGATGGAAAGGCCAGTGTTTTTCTTTGAACCCATCGTTCGCGTTGACCACTTTCTCTCCCAGCTCAGCGATCGAGATGTTTCCGTGCAGTTTTCTCATCCAAGGCTTGTTGAGGCTATGACGGCAGCTGAGTCTAACGATGGATTTACGGATAATAGGGTTAAAGGCTGGGGCCTCGTGGTTGTTGATGCTGGAGACAGAGGCGTCGAAGACGATGTTGGCAAGCCTCTTTTCCCCCAGGCTTTTGACTCAGCCGTTTCTCTATGGAGGCGTGACCTTGAGATGATGGATATGAGGCCTTATGTTCTGGCTAGATTGTTAGAGCCTCGCTTTGACTCCGAGGGCTCATCCCAGACTGTGGTCGATTACCTGGGTGATCTTGCCGAGGGTTTTGAAGAGAATGACATGCTGGTTGTTGGAGGAGAAAGAGATGGCAAAATCCTGGTTGAGGTTTTACGTGGCATGGAGACCCCAAATCCGGGAGTAACCTTTAGGCCGTTTATTCGACTTTTGGTCATGGAGGAATTCCGAGAAGCCTGGCTCCCCCCTGAGGTTGGCCATGCGTAGACTATCTAATTTAAGGCTTTGAATATTTCGGGGAAGGTGATTTCGTTGTTGAGGAATTTACTTAGTGTTTCCTCTTCTTTTTTGAGGAATTCTTTGTGGTTGCGGGCGTTTAATACTGTTTGGATGCCTGGCAGGTGGGGCGGGGGATCTGAGAGGGCAAATTCTTCAGGTCTGAGAGGCCGGATTTCTCTTTTCGGTGGCTCTATTTGCGCGGCCCTTAGCAGCGTGTTTTCTATGTGTTCTTTCATGTCTGGCCTTGCGAAATAAGCGATGGTCTCTTTTTGGCCTGAGATTTCAAGCTCTACTGCGCCATGAATTTCACATTCGGGATGGATTTTTACTTCGATTTTTTCGATTGGTATGTCAAAAAGATAGTGTGCTTCTAGCACTTCCAGTCCCTTGTTTATGAGTGTTGCTGACTCTAAAGAAATTTTGGGGCCCATTTTCCATTTTGGGTGATTGATTGCCTCTTCAACCGTGATGTTTTCTAGGTTTGTTCTCTTTAGGAATGGG
>CAZCLD010000026.1:0-17474 GCA_964499425.1 uncultured Candidatus Peribacteria bacterium
AGCTACCCCGAAAAAAATCAAATAGAAGAAGTTATCGGAGATATCCAAGACAAAGAACTCATTGAAAAGTGCATGAAAGATATAGACGTCGTAGTCCACTGTGCAGCAGCTCTACCACTTTATTCAAAAGATGAAATTTTTAAAACCGACGTCGACGGAACAAATAATCTTCTAGAAGCTGCAAACAAGCACAAAGACACAAGATTCATCCATATATCTTCAACCGCAGTTTATGGGATACCAGATCATCACCCTGTATACGAAAATGATAAGCTGGAGGGAGTTGGACCATACGGAGAAGCAAAAATCTTGGCCGAAAAAGCATGTGAAGAATATCGAGAAAAGGGCATGTGCATGACAATTCTCAGACCCAAAACATTCATTGGCCCCGAACGATTAGGAGTATTTGCAATGCTATATGATTGGGCACTTTCAGGAGCCAACTTTCCCATGATCGGAAATGGAAAAAACCAATATCAATTACTGGATGTCGAAGATCTTTGCGAAGCTATCTACCTTAGCGCAAACAAAGAAAACCCAATTGTAAACGATACTTTCAATGTTGCAGCCAAAGAATTCCAAACCATGAAACAAGATTATCAGGCCATCTTAGACAAAGCCGGAAAAGGCAAAAGGATAGTTTGTTTACCTGAGAAACCAACAATTTGGACATTAAAATTACTCGAGAAACTAAGACTCTCCCCCCTTTATAAATGGGTTTATGAAACTGCTTCAAAAGACTCGTACATTTCAATAGAAAAAGCAGAAAAGAAACTGGGATATCACCCAAAATTTTCAAATCAAGACGCTCTACTTAGGAACTTTGACTGGTACATTAACAATCAAAGCAATTTTCGCGAACACTCCGGAATAAGTCACCGAGTACCTTGGAAGCAAGGAGCCCTAAGAATAGCAAAGAGAGCGTTTAAACTATTTTAAATGAATCTAGCTATCCTCATTCCAGCATTAAACGAAGAAAAGACCATCGGTCAGGTAATTGAATCTATCCCTAAAAGTCTAAACGCAAAAATCATTATCGTAGATGATGGTTCTACAGACAAAACCTCCAAAATAGCTAAATCAAAAGGAGCAATTATAGTAAAACATTTCAAAAACAAGGGCCTCGGGAAAGCCTTTCAAAACGGATTGGACAAAGCGCTCGAAATAAAAGCAGATATTCTTGTTACCATCGATGCTGATGGACAATTCGACACGGCAGAGATCCCAAAACTAATAAAGCCCGTCAAAGAAGGCAAAGCAGATCTAGCAACAGGAAGCAGATTTCTCAACAAATCGCCCAAAAACATGCCTTGGATAAAAAAATGGGGTAACCGCCGACTAGCTGGAATAATTTCCTGGGCCACAGGACAAAAAATTCATGATGTCAGCTGCGGTTTTCGTGCATATGGCTCAGAGGCAATGCTAAACCTAAATGTGTTTGGGAAATTCACATATACACAAGAAACAATTTTAGACTTGGCATACAAAGGCTTAAATATAGTCGAAGTACCTGTAACAGTGCAGTACTTCAAAGATCGCAACTCAC
Source organism: uncultured Candidatus Peribacteria bacterium (assembly GCA_964499425.1). Taxonomy (GTDB): domain Bacteria; phylum Patescibacteriota; class Gracilibacteria; order UBA1369; family LOWO2-01-FULL-3; genus JAQBYK01. Next base: position 1,547 of record CAZCLD010000026.1, read on the forward strand.
GCATAGCAAGCAGCATACCTGCTTACGCATACAAATCTGCCAAAATTATATTTAAGTCCATTAAAAACTATCGCCCTCTCAAATTTTTTGGATGGAGCGGAATCATCATATTTTTGGCAGGATTTGCGCTAGACATTTTTGTATTAAAACATTTTCTGGAAGTAGGAACATTCTCACCTTACAAGATAATCGGCTTCATGGGAGCATTCCTAAATTCTGTTGGAATTATGATATTTTTCATAGGAATTCTGGCCGACCTCATAGACAAAACCAGGCTCACACAAGAAAAAATCCTCTACTTTGAAAAACTTCGTCGCTATGAAGAAAAATAAAATACACGTCATCATCGGGACTAAGGCCCAGCTCATCAAAATGGCACCAGTGATGATTGAATTGCAAAATCGCAAAATCCCTTACAACTTCGTATTCACAGGCCAACACAAGGAAACCATCGATGAACTCCAAAAAGATTTTGGCATAAAAGAACCCGACGTAATTCTCCACAACGGAAAAGATATTGTGAAAATCCCTCAGATGTTTTTCTGGATAATCAAAATTCTTCTCAAAAAAAAGGATTTTCTAAACAAAGACGATATCCTTCTCACACATGGAGACACATTCTCAACTCTACTCGGAGCAATCATGGGAAAAAGAGCCAAAGCCAAGGTAGCCCACATTGAGTCTGGCCTCAGATCGGGAAAACTCCTTCACCCATTCCCAGAAGAATTAACTCGACGTCTCACTTTTCGATTAAGCGACTATTACTTCTGCCCAGGTAAGTGGGCAATCGACAACCTTCACAAACACAAAGGCAAAAAGATAAACACTCTAAGCAACACTCTCTACGATTCTCTTCAATTAATTTTGAACAAGAACTCAGGGGTCAAAATCCCAGATGAAAAATACTGCATAAGTTCAATCCACCGTTTTGAGAACATATTCAACAAAAAGCGCCTAAAGCAAATCGCAGAAATCCTAAATGATACAGCCAAAGACCTAAAGATGCTCTTTATCTTGCATCCCCCAACAAAAAACCAGCTCGAAAAATGGGATATCAAAATGCCAAACGTAGAGTTTAGACCAAGATACAACTATACGGATTTCATCACGCTCCTAAATGGTAGCCAGTTCATAATTACCGATGGTGGCAGTAACCAGGAAGAGGCTTATTACCTTGGCAAACCCTGCTTATTACTGCGCAAAACAACAGAAAGACAAGAGGGAATAAACAAAAACGTTTTAATATCCAAATACAACACAAGAACTATTGAGAACTTTGTTAAAAACTACAATTACCAGAGATATCAAGGCAATCGTCTCAAAGCAAAACACTCTCCAAGCAAAATTATAGTTGATGAATTAATCAACCTTACAAAATGAAGAAGAAAGCAGTAAGTATCCTCATAACAATAATCATTCTAGGCTTAATTTCCTGGTATCTTTATGTAAACAGAGAGATTTTTGAGAGTATCACAGACATCAAAACAATCTATCTTCTCCCTTTATTTCTCCTGCAAATACTCATCATCTACGTTAACGGGCTTTTTTTGAAAATCCTCGCCAAACCATTTAACATAAACCTTAAAGAACACTTCTCTCTTTCAATAGCAGCCTCTTTCTTCAATTTAATTACCCCTTTTAGAGGAGGCGCCGGTCTCAGAGCAATCTACATGAAAAAGAAGCACGACCTCAATTACAGTCATTTTATTGCCTCACTATTTGGCAACTACATGGTGATTTTCCAAGTAGCATCCATTCTAGGGATCTTAACCTTCCTGTTTGTACCAATGCACTTGCCAATTATAATAGCCTTCACGATCCTATTCCTTGTTACTAGCGGCCTGATTATATTTCCCCGTCCTATCAAAACCAAAAATTTCATCACGAAAAGAATAAACAAGGTCCTTGAAGGCTGGAAACTAATCAAAGATCACCCCAGACTACTCAGTCAACTCACAGTATTCACAATAATTAATCTAATACTAGGAAGTATCATTAATCTAATCGTTTTCCTCGGACTAGGACTAGAAATCACATTCTTTCAAGCATTTTTCCTTTCAGTAATTACCGTACTAGCAATCTTTATAAACATTACCCCAGGATCAGTAGGCATCACTGAGGGATTCTATATGATTTCCTCGAATGTGATAGGAATAACTCCAGCATTAAGCCTTATAATAGCTCTTACCATCCGCGCCATAAACACAATCGTCCTTCTTGCACTCGGCCCGATATGTAGTGCTCAACTCAAAAGATCAATGCTAAAGCAAACCACGAAGTAAGTATCCTACAAAGTAGGCAATCCCAGCCGCTGCACCTCCAATCAAAAGTGTCTCTATACCAGATCTATACCAGCTCTTTATTGAGAACTTTGACTTAACAGCACCAACAATAAACAGGGCAGTCAAAGTAGAAATACATGTAAGCAAAAACATCTGATCATTCTCAATATCAATAAAGGCTCTAAAGGTATAACCAGTTAAAGGGATAAAACCAATTAAAAGAAAAGAAAAGAAAGTTATTGCACTTCCTCTAAGAGGTTTAACATTCTCTCTTGTCAAATTAAACTCATTACGCATCATCAAATCTACCCACGCTTCAGGATCATTAGTAATGATCTCGACCGCACGTTTTAGGTCTTTCCCTTTAAATCCATATCCTTCCATAATTTCACGGACCTCATCTACTTCTTTTTCACGCCTAGTTTCAAGATGGTTAAATTCAATTTGCCTAATCCTCTCATGCTGTTCCAAATCAGAAACATCGCTAAAATACTTTCCTACTGCCATGGAAAATCCATCAGCAAACAAGTTCGCAAATCCAAGAATGAGAATAATTGGTAGAGACAAAGCAGCCCCCTCAACTCCAGCAACTACAGCAAATGTCGTCACCGCTCCATCAATTCCTCCATATACAAAATTTGGCAACCAGTTGTAACCTGCGTCATGCTCAGCAATACCAAGCAAATCTTCATCCTTCATGTCAAAATTGTACTAAAAACTCATGCCTTTCACAAAGAATAAAAAACAAACAGGCTGGCCAAAAATGTCAGAAAAACGATACAATGCCTACATGAAAAAAAGCAGCAAGCTTCTATTAGTCGTTTTTCTCCTAATTGCAACAACCAAAATCGCACTAAGCTTCCTCATTAGTGGACCTGTTATTTTCACAGATGAGGTTTGCGCACTTCTCCGCGCAGAACACTTCATGAAATTCTTCGAGCTTAAAGACTGTACAAGTCTAATCACATTTCCAGCTGGAGATCCCATGCCACTTTTTTCATTCATCATTTCTCCACTATATCTTTTCCTCCATGGAATTGATGCCTATTACGGAGCATTGATCATCAACTCAATCTTCATCTCTTCTCTAGTTTACCCAATTTATCATCTCTTCAAAAAAGTAGTAAAAAAGGACTGGATAATTATTCCAGCAATTATATTAATTCTCTTTTCTGCTCCTATCCTCCTATACGAAAAACTGGTGATGACTGAGTCTCTATTCGTAGCAGTTAACGTCTGGTTCATTTATTTCTACGTCCAATCATTTGAGAAGAATAAAGTCCGCAACAAAATTATGGCAGTCATATTCTCCCTGCTCGCAACAATCACCAGGCCCTTCGGCTTCATCGTCCCCTTCTCCCTCTTAGTCAACGAATTCTTTCAATCAAAGAAGAAAAAAAGACTATTTCCACTAATAATACTGGCAGCACTAGCAATTTTCTTTTTACTGCCACTACAAATGCCCGGCATTTGGGAAGCTATGTGGGGAAGATTCACGTCAATATTCATGGGAGGAAACGCAATCCTCTTCCTAGAAGCCATTAAAAACCAAATCAACAGCTATATAATTACCACCTACCTGATTCCAGTAGTACTCTTCTTTTTCTTTCTTTTCAGCAAAAACAACAACTTCAAGAAAATCAAACCGTTCCTTTTAACCTTCATACTACTCAATTTTCTCGCAAGCATGCAGCATTTATTTGGCTATTTACAGCAAGAAAGTGGACTTAGCCTACTCACACGCTACATAAACATGTCAGTCGTCTACACATTGATTTTTGGAATCATCTTCTTCTTCAAAGAAAAGAAGTTCAAATTCACAACAAAACGAATCATCATAATTGCCATACTGGTCATCCCCCTAATATTACTCAAACATTCGCCGATCAAGCACTCACTAAACATGGACATTTCTCACTATTACTACACCGGCATCGGATTCATCGAATCCAAAGGATTTTTAAGCCCTTACTTCATCCCTGTCACTGGTCTATTCCTCATACTATTAATATTCCAAAAAAGGCGAACCCTAACCATATTATTTGTAACAGCTCTTATTATAAATTCAGTCGCAATCTTCAACTGGGAAATAGGGTTCTCACGAGAGGAATATAGCGATCGCTCCTGGGAGTATTTTGCTGACACAAATGTTAAAATCCTATTTATTCAACCCCCATATAGTCCGACACTTAGCTACGGGAAAATTCGCACACTTACTCAAAATCAGGCCGACATAACCTTTCAACCATACGTAGTGATGAACGCAGTAAAAGACTATGACTACATAATCTCAAGATCAGAGATCCCATTGAAATTTTTGGGAGTCACAAACTACCTCGAAGGAATTTATCAAGTGCATGGCGACTAACTAGGGCTTAAACAAGACCTGAAGGCATTTGACGCAAAGATGTAATCTTGGTATAAGAAGATCCAGCAAATATCCCATGAAAATCCTAAAATTCGGGGGAACATCCGTAGGCTCACCTGAAAGAATTCAAAAGGTAATTGAGATCATTAAGGGATACAAAAATTCTGCCGTAGTAGTATCAGCTTTTGGTGGTGTCACAGACAAACTAATAGACGTGGGTCGTAGTGCAGCAGAGGGAAGCAAGGCATACAAAAAGATGTTTCAAGAGATAGAGAAACAGCATATCACCGCCGTCAAAAAACTCGTCAAGAATCCCGCAAAAACACTAAAAGAAGTCCGTACCACTCTTAAGGAGTTAGAAGAGGTCCTCCGCGGAATCAATTTAATAAAAGAAGTGTCCAAACGAACACTCGATCTTGTAATGAGTTTCGGCGAAAGACTCAGCGCATACATAATTGCTCAGAGTTTGAATGCAGAATTTTTGGACTCACGCCTTCTAATAAAAACCGATGAGAATTTTGGATATGCAAAAATCCAGGTCCAAAGAAGCAACAAGAACATTCAGGAGTATTTCAAAAAACACAAAAGGCTCCAAATCATTACCGGATTCATCGCTACAACAGACTTAAATGAGACAACAACTCTAGGCCGAGGAGGATCTGACTACACAGCATCTTTTTTTGCTGCAGCTCTTAAAGCAGAGGAGATAGAGATATGGACTGATGTCGATGGAATAATGACTGCAGATCCTCGCAAAGTAAAAAAGGCCTTCTCTATACCAAACATAAGCTATCAAGAAGCGATGGAGATGTCCCATTTTGGCGCAAAAGTGATTCATCCACCAACAATGCAACCAGCTTTAAGCCAAAAGATACCAATCCGAATTAAAAACACTTTAAATCCATCTTTTGAAGGCTCTGTAATCAGCAAAGAAAAATGTACACGTGAACACATTGTTAAAGGCATATCCTCAATTAGCAACGTTGCTCTACTCAGGCTTGAGGGAGGAGGAATGGTTGGCGTTGCAGGGGTTGCAAAGAGGCTTTTCGAATCATTAGCAAACGAAAACATTAGCGTCATCCTTATCAGTCAAGCTTCATCAGAGCACTCAATATGTTTCGCAATAGACGAAAAACTTACTAAAAAAGCCAAAAAAGTTATTGAAGAAGAATTCTCATTAGAAATCCAGGCCAAACAAGTCCGTCCGGTTTCTATCGAAAAAGGTGTCTCAATTATTGCTATAGTTGGAGAAAATATGCGCAACACTCCCGGTGTATCTGGAAAACTCTTCCAAGCTCTGGGGAAAAATGGCGTAAACATTGTCGCAACCGCACAAGGCTCCTCGGAACTAAACATTTCAACTGTTATCTCAGAAAAGGATGAATCAAAAGCACTAAGAGCAATCCATAATGCCTTTTTCCTCTCAGAGGTCCAATCCCTACATTTATTCATGATTGGAACTGGTCTCATAGGATCAACACTACTTAGTCAAATAGAAAAAGAAAGGAGACGACATCTAAGAGATCAACATCTCGATATAAAAATCATCGGGTTAGCAAACAGCAAAAAAATGCTCTTTGAAGAAGATGGGATCAAGCTTGAGAACTGGCAAAGCGAACTTAAGAAATCCAAAAAAACATCAGACGTTAGAGCCTTCACTGAGGAAATGAATAATTTAAATCTACCAAATAGTGTTTTTGTAGACTGTACTTCCTCAGAACAAGTCACAAAAGAATACCCAAAGATTCTGAAGGACAGCATTTCTATCGTTACTCCAAACAAGAAAGCCTGTTCTGCCAAAATGCAGGAGTACCTTAAACTAAGCCTTGCAGCATCAAAATCGAATGCAAAATTCCTTTTTGAAACAAATGTAGGCGCGGGACTCCCCATTCTAAGTACACTAAACGACTTAATGAACAGTGGAGACCAAATTCTAAGAATAGAAGCTGTGCTTTCTGGAACTCTTAGCTATATCTTTAACTCATTCACAGGAGAGAAAAAGTTCAGCGAGGTAGTTAAAGAAGCCAAGGAAAAGGGCTACACAGAGCCAGATCCACGCGACGACTTGAACGGACTAGATGTAGCAAGAAAACTACTAATACTTGCACGCGAAAGTGGATACCTACTCGATCTCGACGATATCAAAGTTGAAAATCTAGTCCCCGAGAATTGTCGTAAAGCAAAAGACGTAAACGAATTTTTTGAAGAACTGGAAAAATCTGAGGATTATTTTTCTAATAAGCTAAAAGATGCTCAGGCAGAGAACAAGAAGTTGTGCTACATAGCAACTCTACATGGAAATAAGGCAAGAATACGCTTAACCGCAATCGATCAAAGCCATCCTTTCTACAATTTATCTGGCTCAGACAACATCATATCCTTTACAACCAATCGTTACTCCAGCACACCTCTAGTCGTAAAAGGCCCCGGAGCAGGCGCACAAGTAACAGCAGCCGGTGTATTTGCAGATATTCTCAAAACATCTAATACTTCTTTTGACCGCAAGTTGATGCGCACATCCTTCTTGCAAAAAATCAAAAGCAAGAATCTGCAACTCAGCCTTATTGGCATGTCCAATATGGGCAAAACATTTTGGTCAAAACGTCTCACAAAGCTCGGATTCAAACACATTTGCTGTGACGATCTTATCGAAGACAAGCTAGGCCCAGTTTTAAAAGAAAGAGGTTACAGAGGGCTAAAAGATGTAGCGAAATGGCTTGGACATCCGTATGAAAACCAATTCGAAGAAAATCAGAAAAAGTACATGCAATTAGAAAACACTGTAATGAAAAATATTTTCGAGGAGATAAAATCACCAAAAGAAAACATCGTTATAGACACAACTGGGAGTGTAATTTACACATCCAAAGAAAATCTCGAGAAACTAAAAAAGAATACTCTTGTTGTCTATCTCGAAAGTTCAAAGCAACACAGACAAAAAATGTATAAGAACTTCCTAAGCCATCCTAAGCCAATAATCTGGGACAGACTTTACCGCAGACTAGATGAGGAATCTGAGGAAGAAGCTCTAGCTCGCTGCTACAATGAACTGCTGGAATACAGGAGCGCTCTCTACAAAAAACATGCCGACATAGTAATCCCCTATCACGAAATCGAGGGATACAAGCTAAATGAGAAGCAATTTATGGCTTTAATCGAAGAAAAGCTTTAACATGCTTGCGTGATAAAACTACTTTTCAGGTCAATCAGTCTCGACTTCAAGTTTTTGAGAATTCCGCTTCCCTTAGTCACAAAACTCACTTTCATAATAAAAAAATACTATCTCTTTCTCAGAAATATTCTTTCTGATTTCGAGCCAGGAAAGTCACACATCAAAGTATTCAAAAAAAAGTACTACTACGACGATAAATATGGCACTGGTTTCCTTCAAAGTGTTTACGTCGACCACTGTTTCCTTTCAAACTTCATCAAAAAGAAGGCAATTATTGTAGATATCGGCGCAAATGTTGGCCAATTCAAAATATTCTGTAAACATTTTCTAAAAGCCGAAAGAGTTTACAGCTTCGAACCCATCAAGAAAACCTTCAAACTTTTGAAACTGAATGCTCCCGAAAATAACTACAACTACGCGATTTCTACAAAAAAATCACTAACTCTCTATGTCCCTGAGTTAAGCCTGATGGCTTCAACTCATCAAAAAGGAAGAAAAGAAAAGGTGCAGGCCATCACACTCGACGATTTCAGGCCACTCAAAAGATATGAACACATCGACTTACTCAAAATCGACACCGAAGGTTCCGAACACGACGTAATCCTAGCTAGCAAGAGTATAATAAGAAAATGCCGGTATCTTTTAGTAGAAGCCAGCGTATCTAGAGCATCAGACGGAGACATTAATGCTATCACCAAAACACTGAGTAAAATCTGCCCAAAACTTAAAATAGTTGAAACAGGCCGAAGATATAAGGATAATGGGCTCACAACAGCTATCGACATCTTATATGAAACTCTACAGCACAAATAGAAAATCCCCAGAGGTCTCCCTAAAAAAGGCCGTATTACAAGGGCTTGCTTGTGATGGCGGATTATTTTTCCCTACAGAAATTCCTGAACTACCAGAATCCTTTTTCAAAAAACTGACTCCTCTCACCTCATTGCAGGAGATAGCCATCACCGTAGCCAGTGCTTTTCTAAAAGACGAAGTCCCGGAAAAGGAAATCCAAAAGATAGTAGAAGATTCAATTAATTTCGACGCTCCACTCATCGAGACAGGTATAAACCTACCAAACAAAAACTATCCAGTCTACTCTCTTGAATTATTCCACGGACCAACTTTGGCATTCAAAGATTTTGGAGCACGCTTCATGGCCAGATTGATGGGACATTTCAGAGAAAAGAAAGAAGAATTCACAATTCTTGCTGCAACATCCGGAGACACCGGGAGTGCAGTAGCAAGCGGCTTTTTGAAGGTTCCAGGGATAAAAGTTGTCCTTCTTTATCCAAGTGGAAAAGTCAGCCACATCCAAGAACAACAACTCACCACAATGGGCCACAACGTAACTGCCCTAGAAATTGAGGGCAGCTTTGATGATTGTCAAAAACTCGTGAAAGAAGCGTTTATGGATGGCGAAATAAAAAATCTCAGCTCAGCTAATTCTATAAACATCGGTCGACTTATCCCACAATCCTTCTACTACTTTTACGCATATGCCCAGCTCCCCGAGCACAAAATCTCACCGATCTTTTCTGTACCTAGTGGCAATTTCGGCAATCTCACCGCAGGATTAATAGCAAAAAGAATGGGACTCCCCGTATCAAGATTCATAGCAGCTACAAACGCAAATTCAATTTTCCCAGACTACCTTGAAAGCGGTCACTTCGATCCGAAAGCATCAGTGAAGACACTTTCAAATGCCATGGATGTCGGCAATCCAAGTAATTTCGCAAGAGTATTAGAGCTCTACGACAACAATCTCACCAAAATACGCGAAGATATTTGGGGACACAGTTTCCTAGACGAAGAAACAGCAGATGCCATCAAAGAAGTCTATCAAAAATACAATTACCTCATGGATCCTCACGGTGCAGTCGCTTACCTTGGCATCCAGCAGTACATGAAACAATCCTTACAAGCCCCAACAATATTCTTCGAGACAGCACATCCAGCTAAATTCCTGGATGTAGTTGAGCCAATCATTGGAGAAAAAGTAGAAATACCAGATCGCCTCAAAAAATTCCTCAAAAAAGAAAAGAACTCCATCAAAATGGCAGCTGATTTCACAGAGCTGAAAGAATTCTTGCTAAGCCGCTAAATCAAGCTCATCTCCTGGCAAAACCATCTGATCCTCAGCAAAACGATCAGGCCTTTCACCCAGAGTTCTTAAATATCTGCTCAGCTGAATCCAAGTAACATTGCCTCGATTCCTTTTCTTCAAGACTGCCAATGCACGCATAATATCCCTGGCACGGAAGTGATTAATCTCCCAGCCAGTTTTATGATTCAGCGCCACAATTCCAGACCTAGAATGATGCTTTTGAGCTCTCTTTACATACCTACTAGATATACAGCCACCTAAATTAACAATTGCAGGATCCAAGACTTCCTCAGGAATGTTCGCACCAGCTCCATACCCATTATGCCCTCTGTAATGCAACATGGTGATATCCTCATCAGGACCCTTTACCTGCGCAATTAATTTCCTCAATTTAGGATTACTCTTATAAGGCCTGACACCCAAATATCTAACCCCATCCTGACACACTTTATAGGCAACGATCTCATCTAAGAAAGGTTCAGGAAATCTCCATCGCCCCCTAGTAGAATGAGGAAAAATCTGCACCCCATCAAAATAAATGTCGCCCCTATAATTAACTAATTGCTTTTCGACCAACCTGCCCAGATCATCACGCACAAACAGAGTAAAACCAGTAGAAACTCCTCTTTTCATATCGTCCAAATAGGTATTTAAGGTTCTATAAAAACTATATTCTCCTCCCTCATCCGCACTTTCAGAAAAATCTGGCTGGAATAAGGTAAGAACCTTAAGGTCGGTTAGATTAGCAATTCTTTCATACTTGGGCCGATTAATAGTCAACTCACCATCTCTAATCTTTTGCGAATTTTCATTTCTCTTTGCCTCAAGAGCTCTTAGGACACTTGCTCTCACTGTATCTGTATGAGGACCCATTAAATCAGGCTCTCTTGCCTCGACCCAATCCGAGTGTCTTCCTTGTCTATCTTTTCGACGAGGCCGATTAACACCTTCTGGCATAGGAAATAATTACGTCTAAATCGTTGCATCAAGGCCAATCAAGAATTCTTGGTAAGAAGGATGACTACCGTCTGCAAGTGCCTTTTCAAGAAATTTGGCACTCTTAAATTCAACCCTCGCTGGCCCCCCATCTCCTTTTCTACGGAAAGTATATGCATCTCTCGGTACACCCATTGAATCAAATAACTTCGTAAACATACCTTCTGTCACTTCATAAACTTTAGCTTTGACTTGCGCTTCAGTAGCGCTGGGGTTATCGCGCTTATATCTCTCTACAACTCTCGACCCACCTTCAACACTATTCAAATAGCGACGATAAAACTCCGTCATTTCTCGAGATAAATTCTTAGAACTCAAGCGCATATTTGAAGGCAGTGGTCCCTCAACAAGCTTTCTATTCCAATCTACCTCCCTCAAACTTCTTTCAGCTTCTTTACCACCAAAATTAGAATACCTTTGCCCCATCGGTTTCCCATGAAACATCGCCCATACAATTCTCCGCGGATCATCCAAAGCATTAACCTCAAGATCCTTTCTTGTCTCGAACTCGCCTCTACTAGCACGGACTTGATCTGCCATTTTCCCTGACAAGTGAACCTCTTCAGCAATGGCCTTGGTCTTACTGAAACCCTTCGCAGAAGCATAAACCTCCGCAGAATAGGATCCTAGCCCTAGATTGGACTGAGCATGTGTCCAAATCCTATTAATCCCAGTTTCAACTCTATAAGCAAAATCCAATAACGGCGAAGCATCTAGTACTTCCTTAGGCAATTGTGAATCACTCTTATATACAGCTAACCTCGGATTTTCAAATGCTTTCAAAACAGAATCTAAGAAAAGTGGACTCTTCTCTTTAGCATCAGCTCCACCACTTCTCAATATAAGTCTTTCCTTGTTTACCCCATCAGCGCGCTTTGTATTTCTATAAACAGCGGTATCAACCATAGTCTTGTAAATCTCTCCCATCACAGGTCTTCCAGAAAAACCAAAACTATGCTTAATCAAGTTAATTCTAAACTGAGGATGGTCCCTCTGGAACCTAAGAACCTCAGCTTCTGTAGCTGCGTCAAAACTTGCTCTTCCATTTGGTTTATTCAAGAACACATTAATCTCAAAGTGATTAGGGTTTACAGACTGTCCATCTGCTGTCTTTTGTCTAACTGTATACTCGTAAAGCGCTTTATAGATGTTAGACCCTTCTTTATAAGCAGGAAGACTTATCGACATCTTACATTCCGGATGCATTGCAGGAATCTGAGAAGCTAGTTCTCTAGGCAACCTCATTTCAGGACCATATTCCGCTCTCAAATAAGCTTCTTGTCTTCCACTAGAACGTTTTGTTCTAACAATTTCCGCGACTTCTGCTTGTCTAGCAGCTTCATTAGCTCTTGAAGGTCTTATCCGCCTACCAAAAACATCTCTAGCAGGCAGATTTCTTTGCCTAACAGCAACTGCTGCTTCCATGTTGACAATCGGATCTACAGGTTCTGCCTCAGGAGCTCTCTCAGCCCTTCTTGCCCACCTTGCGGCTATATGTCGATCGTACATCTCAGCCAGATTTGGCACCTTTCTTGCAACTGCCTCTCTAATCTCTCTCCACCTCTCAACAGCTCTTTCAAACCTTGCTTTGCCTCTTGCAACAAAAGACCTACCTATTTCAGAAACCTTCTGTCTCAAATTGACATCCCTAATCCTCTGAGCAAGTTCCTGAGCCCTTGTTCTAAAATTCCTAATTCTCTCAGTCCTAGCTGCAGGTGTCTCAGGTGTAGGAGTTGTTCTCCGAGGAGGCTCCGGTGTAGGAGTTGTTCTCCGAGGAGGCTCCGGTGGAGTCTCTGGAGGAGTTTCTGTCCTAGGTCGAGCTGGATTCAGGCTTTTTTTTTCCTTGAAACCTGCCATGTACCTCTAGGAGTTTCCGTAATCTCCAATTTCCAGCCTCTGTGTCTCTCAGCATCAATAGACGCCTTTGCTTCTCTCGCTTGCCTTCTAGTAGCATATTCAAGTGCGCCACGATTTCTGTCTAACACCATTCTTTCTGCAACCATTATATCCAGCGATTTCTTCGCTACATCCCTTGCTGTCCCTTCTGGCATTGCTATAACCTGTTCATATGCTTCTTTAATTGTGACTTTTTCCCCATTGTGCAAAATCTTCATCTTCACCTTAATTTTCACCAACTTCCCAGCTATCATAATTTTAACTGGAAGGATTGGTGCACCTGAATCTCTAACAGTTTCAGCTCTTCCTGCCTCTCTTACTCTCTCACGTGCACGTCCAGCCCTCGCCTCACCTTCGTGTCGACTCGTTCGAACAGTACCAGCAACTATCTCCGGATTGTAGGCAACCGTAGTTCTTCTTGGTCCCTCAATCGGCGTAGTAGTTGGTGGAGGCTCAGTCATCCTAGGAGGACGTACTGGTTCCGGAACCCTTACAGGTTCCCCACTCCCACCACGCACCCTACCTCCTTCTGCATCTCTATAGTAACCTTCGCGATCTCTATAATAACCTTCGTGATCCCTTCCATAAGGCTCTCTCGTTGAGTCATATATAACACCTTGCTGCCTTACTTTCCTCCAGGTTCTAAGACCAAGAACTACAGCAGCCTCATGTGTCCACCTTTTCCATGGATCTGTCTCCATCATCGCCTCTGCCTCAGTAGTCGACATACCAGCTTTTCCACCAGTCATATGATCCAGCTGTATCATTCCCCACTGCTCAGCATCAGCAAAATAATGTAAACCGGCAACTTCAGCAGCAATTTCTGTACTACCTACCGCCACTGTACCCAATCTACCTGTGCGAGAAATTCTATCTCCAGTTCTTCCTAACCAGTTACTCAATCTACCCAATCTAACACGATCAATTATACGAGTAGAGCCACCAGCAACATTTCTTGCTGCAGCAGTTTCACCTCTTAAGAACTGTTGAGTTTTACCTAACACTCCGAACATAAGGGCCATAGAACCAATTTGCATCGCACCATCAGCTGAAAATGGATCCACAACGTGACCATGCAACATAGCCTGACCCTCTACAAAGGCACCACCATGTAATACATTTTGTGTCACTCTAGAATGCCAACTAGCACCATCGGCTACATATCCGGCTACTCTTGACGAAGCTCTTCCTACTGCTGTTGCTCCTCGAGTTCTTCCAAGCCAAGTAGTTGCCGTTCTAGCTCGAAGAGCTGAACCAGCACGCCACCCTGTTCGTTGCAAAGAAAAAGCTCTACTACCTCTTATAGTTCTTGATCCTGCAGATCCAATACGCGCAACACCAGCAGCTCCAGCGATAAACCCACCAATACCCGCCGTAGCAGCCTCGATAATAATAATTTCTCCAACAGTCCATGCAATTGAAGCAGCAAAATCAGCGTTCTCCGCCGACATATTAAACCAACCAAGACCATTGAGATCGTTTAGCTCAGCTAAAAGATGCCTTTCAAAATCACTACCCATATGACTCTTTGCTTTCTCTGCTAATTCACCATAGAATTTGCGTATAGCTTCTTCTTCAATCTCATTTTGAGTCAAATTATCAACAAGTCTCGCAAAATCTGCCGGCTTGGTATTATACATTACAAACAAAGGATCAGCCGCGTTAATTGCTCCTAATCTCTTAGCTTCAGCCTCAAGTCGAAGTTTGTGTTGAGCTCTCAGTTTTGTTCTTTTTTCGCGGTCCACTTCCTTTATCAACTCATTAATCCTTATTGTTCTTTGTGGATCTTTTGCTTCCTTTAGACCATCCATCTTATCTCCGATAACTTCCAAAATAAGATCCCTTGCTTCGTTGTAGTGGCTATTATCAATAGCATTTTTGATTTCCATCAATCTCAATTTTTCCAGGCCACCTAATTTTGCTACTTTCGCTGCACTATCTATTAAATATGGGGACTTAAACACTTTTTCTGAAGCACCTACAAGACCACCATCCTCATATCCAAATACATATTTATCCTTTTGCATATCGATATCTCCCATCTCCTCGGAATGTTTCTGATAATTATCGAAAAGTCTTATTTCGTTTTTGAAATCAACAAATCCAGGAGACGGTGGAGCACCTGCAGGCTGAGGGATTCTTCCGCCTGATTTCTTTACCAGTTCATAATAATATTTAACAGGATTATTAATCGTAATTTTAGGGTTTTGGGCATCAATCGGATACTGGTACCTAATCAAGTAAAGTATCGCTTCATAAACCTCCATCGAAGAAAAATAAACCTCGTAATCTCTATCTTGCCAATGCGAAGCACCTTCGTTATTTAATGATTTTATCTTCTCCGACGGTTTCAAAGCCATAAATTCTTTCAAATTCTCATGACTATTAAAAGTCGCCCTCAAAGTCCTCATTCCTGTTTCGACCATATCTGCTGCTATTGCCTGTTTCATTGTCAATTCAATCGATTTCAAATTAATCTTGGCAATTTCCTGAAGCTCTACAGGCAGTTTGGTCATATCCATATCTTTCAAAGTCCTATAAGCATTTTCCCTCATTTCCTGAGGGTTCGTTGCAGTTGGCTGACTCATCTCAAACAAATCCTTTTGAGCCTGCCAGAAGCCTTTTTCCTCAGGAGTCGCTGCAGTTCTTAGACTTTCATCTAAACTGGCCACATATGCATCTCGATGATGATCTCTTTCATCTGCAATCGCATACTGAATAGCTATCTGGGCTTGAACAACATCTGCAGGAGTACCTTTTTTAAGAAGTTCCTTCATGAATCCGTCCAAAAAGGCTGCGCGATGCGCAGGAGGTACAGCCTCAACACCATCAAGTAAGCCATTGGTTCCCAGAGCTTTATAATTCTCAACAGCATCAGTAATATGTGAGGTCAGCGTTTCCTCTAGATTTTCATCCCACTGCATATTATCTACAACTGCAATCCTAGCTCTAGGCCTCTTACTTGAAACAACTGTTGCCTTAGGCTTTGTTTTTAGTACAG
Source organism: uncultured Candidatus Peribacteria bacterium (assembly GCA_964499425.1). Lineage (GTDB taxonomy): Bacteria > Patescibacteriota > Gracilibacteria > UBA1369 > LOWO2-01-FULL-3 > JAQBYK01. The sequence continues at coordinate 17,366 of CAZCLD010000026.1, forward strand.
GTTTAGGCCTTACTGGCGGTTTTGGCGGTGGCGGATCCGGTGGTTTTGGCGGATCCGGTGGTTTTGGCGGATCCGGTGGTTTTGGCGGTTGTTTAGGTATAGGAGGTTT
>CAZCLD010000027.1:0-16277 GCA_964499425.1 uncultured Candidatus Peribacteria bacterium
ACGAAAAAAGAATGCTTCAGGAAGCTGTAGACACATTATTAAACAACAGCGCCCGCCAAGGTAAAACAGTCTTTAGTTCAGGAGACAAAAGAAAGCTACGATCCCTTTCAGACATGCTCAAAGGAAAACAAGGCCGCTTTCGTCAAAATCTCCTTGGAAAACGTGTCGACTATTCAGGACGTAGCGTAATCATAATCGGACCACAGCTTAAGCTTCATCAATGTGGAATCCCCAAAATAATGGCTTTAGAGTTGTTTAAGCCATTTATCATTGGTCGATTAATCAGAGATGGATTCGCTCACAACATCAAAAACGCAGAAAAATTAATCCAACTTGGAAAAAGAGAGGTATGGGACATTCTGGAAGAAGTTACCAAGGTGCATTTTGTACTATTAAATCGTGCTCCTACACTACACAGACTGGGTATACAAGCATTCCAACCAGTTCTCATCGAAGGTAAAGCAATCCAGGTTCACCCACTCGTATGTGCAGCTTTCAATGCTGACTTCGATGGAGACCAAATGGCTATCCATATCCCCCTTTCAAAGGCAGCCCAAAAAGAATGTAAAGAACTAATGCTTTCAAAGAGAAATCTCCTAAAACCTTCAGCCGGTGAACCAATAGTGACTCCAACTCAAGACATGGTCCTAGGATGCTATTACCTAACTAAGTTAACAGAAGGGAAAAAAGGAGAAGGAATGGCTTTCTCCGGGGCAAAAGAGGCTGTCCTTGCTTACCAATCAAACATCGTTCACTTACAAGCACCCATAAAGTGTAGAGTAAAAGACGAAACAGTAGACACTACAGTAGGAAGAGTTATCTTTAACAGTTTCGTTCCAGACGAACTACCATTCTACAATGAAAACATTGGGAAGAAAAAACTCGGTAACATAGTTACAGAGTGTTTTGAAACACTTGGAATAGAAAAAACCGCAAAGCTTGCAGACGACCTCAAAGATATTGGATTCAAATTCGCAACAAAGTCCGGTATTTCGATTAGTCAGGAAGACATGATCGTCCCAGACATAAAGGAAAAACTCATAGAAGAAGCATCAGAAACAGTTAAGCAAATCAACAATCAATATTGGAAGGGTCTCATAACAGAAGAAGAAAGATATAATCACACAATCAAAATCTGGTCTCAAACCAAATCAGATATTACAGCAAGAATGGTCGGCAGCATCGATGAAGACAACAATATTTTCTACATGATAGACTCCGGAGCTCGTGGTAACTGGGGACAAATCACGCAGCTATGCGGAATGAAAGGTTTAGTTGCTAATCCAGCCGGTAAAACCATCGAACTCCCCATCAAATCAAATCTTAAAGAAGGATTTAAAATTCTTGAATACTTCATTGCAACACATGGTGGACGTAAAGGTAAATCAGATACAGCTCTTAAAACAGCCGAAGCAGGATACCTAACACGACGTCTTGTAGACTCAAATCAGGACGTAGTAATCAGAGAAGAAGACTGTGGTAGCACAGTTTCCCACGAAATTACTCGAAACGAATCTGAAGAAATTGGAGAAAAATTTGAAACTAGAGTCTACGGCCGAACATTGGCTACACCAATAAAAAATAAGAAAGGTAAAACAATTGAAAAGAAAGGAAACATAGTTGAAAAAGAAACCCTCAAAATAATGGAGGAAGAAGGCATTGAAGAAGTAAGCGTCCGCTCAGTAATGACATGCCAAACAGAGAATGGTATCTGTGTAAAATGTTACGGCAAAGATCTCGGAACAAACAAAGAAGTCCAAATAGGTACTGCCGTAGGTATTATGGCGGCACAAAGTATCGGTGAACCAGGTACACAGCTGACAATGCGTACATTTCACATGGGTGGTGTTGCCGAAGGAAGCGACATTACTCAAGGTCTAAGCCGTGTAGAAGAGCTTTTCGAAGCCAGAACACCAAAAAGTCCAGCGATAATTTCAGAGATTGAAGGTAAAGCCAAGATTTCTCAAAGAGGAAAACAAACTGAGATCAGCATAACTTCTTCAGAGCCAGTAGAGTTAGATTACTTACTTCTCGCTGACATGGTCCCAACAGTAAAAGTTGGTGACAAGGTCAAACCAAAAATGATCATCGCTAAAGCTGAAAACCAGAAAGGATCGATGAAGGCCGTTGATGAAGCAAAAGTCAAAAAAATTGAAGAAGGGAAAATTACCACTCGGACAGAAGGACCGATAACCAAAACTTATGATGTTCCAAAACAGAGGAATATTCTGATCAAAAATGGAGATATAGTAAGAAAAGGTCAACCATTAACTAATGGACATCTCGACCTTCGAGAATTAATGAGACTTACTGATGAATACAATGTACAGAAATATCTAATGACAGAAGTACAGAGTATTTATGCTTCACAAGGACAGAGCATCAACGACAAACATATTGAAATAATCGCACGACAAATGCTTTCAAAAGTGAGAATCCTAGAAAGTGGCGATAGTAATTTCCTACCTGGAGAAATTGTAGACATCATCAAATTCAACAATACCAATAAAGCACTCAAAAAGGACAAGAAGAAAAAAGCAATGAAAGAAAGACTACTTCTAGGTCTTACTAGGATAGCCCTTTACACAGATAGCTGGCTGTCAGCTGCATCATTCCAGGAAACAATCAGAGTACTCGTAGAGGCATCTACCACCAATCGAATGGATAACCTAGAGGGTCTAAAAGAGAATGTTATAATCGGAAAGTTAATACCTGCAGGTGAAACATTCAGAAAAAAACAAGGCATCAAAGAACTAGAAGCAGAACAAGAAGATAATACTAAGGAGAAAAACGAAGAAGAAAAAGAAGCAGAAAAAAGGCAGTCTCTCCCTGTAATATAAACTTGCATTTAAAAAAAACATCAGATAAACTCGGCCAGCAATGCCAACTATTAATCAACTAGTCAGAAAACCTCGCAGAAAAGTTCTTAAAAAGAGCAACTCCCCTGCTATGCAGTCTAACTTTAACCACCTCAAAAACAGGTCAGTAAAAATCAGCTGCCCTCAAAAGCGTGGTGTATGTGTCAAAGTAACCACAATGACACCCAAAAAGCCGAATTCCGCTCTACGAAAAGTAGCAAGAGTTCGTCTAACCAACGGCATTGAAGTTAACGCATACATACCTGGCGAAGGACATAACCTGCAAGAGCATTCAATCGTTATGATCCGTGGAGGTAGAGTCAAAGATTTACCTGGTGTGAGATATCACATAATCAGAGGAAATCTAGATACACAAGGAGTTGCCAACAGGAAACAAGGACGATCAAAATACGGAGCAAAAAAACCTAAAGCATAATAATGTCAAAAGCAGCAGCAAAATTCATTCCAGAAGAATCTTCTCCCCTACAGGAGAAATTCATCAATTACATTATGCTTGATGGCAAAAAAACTATTGCTCGTAAAATCTTCAACACTTCTCTCAAAATAATCAGCAAGAAAACATCTGGTGATCCAGAAAAAGTTTTCCGCGAAGCAATTGACAAAGTTAAACCTAGAATGGAGGTTAAGGCCAAGAGAATCGGTGGTGCAGTTTATCAAGTACCTCGTGAGGTAAAACCAGATCGTCAAACTGCGCTCGCATTTAGATGGATTCTGAGCGCCGCACGCGGTAAGAAAGGCAGTCCAATGGCTCAAAGACTAGCAAACGAGATCATCGAGGCTAGTAATGAATCAGGAACAGCATACAAAAAGAAAGAAGATACCCACAGAATGGCTGATGCAAACAAAGCCTTTGCACATTTTGCAAGGTACTAAAACCTCCATTGACTTCTCCATATTCCCCCCTATAATGCCTAAGCGCGTCTTTCCTAAGACGTTTATTTCATTCTAACTAATCAAAATGACTCAGGACCTAAACAAACTTCGCAATATTGGCATTATTGCGCATATCGATGCAGGAAAAACAACAGTAACCGAACGTGTACTCTTCTACACAGGACGTACCCACAAAATTGGAGAAACTCATGAAGGAGAATCTCAAATGGACTGGATGGATCAAGAAAAGGAGAGAGGAATTACTATAACTTCAGCCGCAACAACCTGTTTCTGGAATGTTGATGACACTCAATATCGTATTAATATCATTGATACACCTGGACACGTTGATTTTACAGTAGAGGTGGAACGTTCGTTACGTGTACTTGATGGCGGTGTAGCAGTATTTGATGGTGCGATGGGCGTAGAGCCTCAATCCGAGACAGTCTGGAGACAAGCCGATAAATACAACGTCCCCAGAATCGCCTTCATAAACAAAATGGATAAAATGGGTGCTGATTTTTACATGAGTCTGAAGAGTATTCATGAAAGACTTAATCCCGACGCAATAGCAATCCAACTTCCAATCGGAGCAGAAAGCGATTTCACTGGTGTAATCGACCTAATCGAGCGCAAAGCATACACTTTTGAAGGGGACCACGGTGAAAACGTGAAAGAAATAGACATTCCTGAAGATCTAAAAGAAAAAGTTGAAGAATACCGAGCTATCCTCGTTGAAAAAGTAGCTGAAAACGACGATGCCATCATGGAAAAATTCCTTGAAGAAAGCGAGATCTCAGTAGAAGAACTCAAAAGTGGCATCAGAAACGCAACCATTGCAGGAAAAATCTACCCAGTAATGTGTGGCACAGCCCTACAAAACAAAGGTGTCCAGTTAGTACTGGATGCCACCTGTTGGTACCTTCCAAGTCCATTAGACGTACCAGATATCAAAGGTACAGATGTCCGCGACGAAGAACAGGAAATGACCAGAAAAGCTTCTGATGACGAACCTTTTTCAGCTCTAGCATTCAAAATAGCAACCGATCCTTTTGTAGGAAGTCTTTGTTATTTCAGAGTATATTCAGGAACATTAGATTCCGGAAGTTATGTCCTAAATGCCTCTACAGGTAACAAAGAACGAGTAGGGCGATTAATCCAAATGCACGCTAATTCAAGAGAAGAGATCAAAACCGTAAAAGCAGGCGATATTGCTGCCATAGTTGGTCTCAAGAAAACAACAACCGGAAATACTCTTTGCGATCCCAACGACCCCATTCTTCTAGAAACAATTACCTTCCCTGAACCAGTTATCCGTATCGCTGTAGAACCAAAAACCAAAGGCGATCAGGAAAAAATGGCTATCGCACTACAAAAACTCGCACAAGAAGATCCAACTTTCCGGGTAAACACCGATGAAGAAACAGGCCAAACAATAATTGCAGGTATGGGAGAGCTTCATTTGGATATCATTGTTGACCGTATGAAACGTGAATTCAAGGTAGAAGCCAACGTGGGAGCACCTCAAGTAGCTTATCGTGAAACAATCACCACCGAGATAACAATGGAAGAAAAATACGTCAAACAAACTGGTGGTAGAGGACAATTTGCTCACGTTCATCTCAGAGTCACTCCTCAAGAACCAGGTGTAGGATATGAATTCTCAAATTCAATAGTTGGAGGCAAAATCCCTAAAGAATATATTCCTGCAGTAGACAAAGGTATTCAAGAAGCAATGAGCAAGGGTATCATCGCAGGCTATCCAGTTGTAGACCTCAAGGCTGAACTCTACGATGGCAGCTACCACGATGTGGATTCATCTGAAATGGCATTTAAGATAGCCGGTTCAATTTGTTTCCAAAACGCAGTAAAAAAAGCTAGCCCAGTTCTACTTGAGCCAATTATGAAAGTGGAAGTAGTAGTACCTGAAAATTACTTTGGAGATGTAATGGGTGACATAAATTCAAGACGCGGACAAATCCAAGAAAGTGGAGACAGAGGACTGGTAAAATTTATCGACGCAGAAATTCCTCTGGCACAAATGTTCGGATACGCAACAGATCTAAGGTCAATGACTCAAGGACGTGGCAATTACACAATGGAATTCGGGCATTATAACAAAATTCCAGGTAATATCGCCGAAGATATTATCTCAAAAAGAACAGCACCAACTGCTGCTTAAATGAAATTGACAATTAAAAACCGTTAATATAATATTCCGGCGCTATGTGCGAGCACCAAGCTAGCACAGTTTATAGATAAGCCTATCCTATTTAACCCCTAAACAACCTAAAAATGGCAGACGAAAAATTTGATAGAAGTAAAACTCACGTAAACGTGGGAACAATTGGTCACGTAGACCACGGTAAAACTACCCTTACAGCAGCTATCACAAGCGTTGCAACCAAAAAATTGGGTGGAACCAACAAAGCAGTAGCTTTTGATCAAATAGATAATGCTCCTGAAGAGAAAGAGCGTGGCATTACCATTGCTACCTCTCACCAAGAGTATGAAACTGAAAAAAGGCACTATGCTCACGTGGATTGTCCAGGTCATGCCGACTACGTAAAGAACATGATCACAGGTGCAGCCCAAATGGACGGTGCTATTTTGGTAGTATCCGCAGCTGACGGACCAATGCCGCAAACTCGCGAACATATCCTACTAGCACGACAGGTAAACGTACCTTATATCGTCGTTTTCCTAAACAAGATGGATATGGCTGATGCCGATATCGCTGAGCTTTCAGAAATGGAAGTCCGCGAACTCCTAAATAAATACGAATTCCCAGGTGACGACGTGCCTATCATTAAAGGATCTGCCCTTAAAGCGCTAGAAAATCCTGATGACGAAGAAGCTGCTAAACCAATCGTTGAATTGCTTGAAGCTCTAGATACATACATCCCTGATCCCGTCCGCGAACTCGACAAACCATTCCTTATGCCAGTCGAAGACGTATTCTCAATCAAAGGTCGTGGTACTGTTGCTACTGGAAGAGTTGAGCAAGGAATCGTCAAAGTTAATGAAGAAATCGAAATTGTTGGAATCAAAGACACTCGAAAAGTTGTAGTTACAGGTGTTGAAATGTTCAAGAAGATGCTTGATCAAGGTCAAGCTGGAGACAATGTCGGTGTACTACTTCGAGGTATAGAACGAGAAGAAATTGAAAGAGGACAAGTTCTCTGTAAACCAGGAACAATTACTCCACACACTAAGTTTGAATCAGAAGTTTACATCCTCAATAAAGAAGAAGGCGGCCGACACACCCCATTCTTCAAAGGATATAAACCACAATTCTACATTCGAACAACTGATGTTACAGGAGACGTTGAACTTCCTGCTGACACAGAAATGGTTATGCCTGGAGACAGTGTAAAAATGACTGTTACACTTGGTTCTCCAATCGCTCTAGATGAAGGAACTCGATTTGCTATCCGTGAAGGTGGTAGAACAGTTGGAGCTGGAGTTGTAACCAAAGTCAGCGCGTAATAACAACCAAAACAACTAAAAAGGCCTCGTTTATTTACGAGGTCTTTTTTTTGACCTACATCTCCCCCAAAGCTTGTTCAGCATCCTGCATTACCTTTCGACTAACTTCAGCAATTAAAGGTGGACGCAACTTAACATCACCAACACAACCATCTAATTCATCTAATCCAATCTCAGCTGGAGTTCCGTCCGGAATCGTTAAAACTACACATCCTTTTTCCACATCAACAATCAAATGATCCTCTAGGTGCTGCACTTCACACTTAGAAATTGAACGATCCTTAGAGTACTTTACAACTCTTCTGCGTAATTCATTCAAAGCCCTACTAGCATTTACTCTACACCTACGCTCAGGATCCTCAGGAAACGCTTCATCCAAACACCCTTGTTCAAGCAACGCTTCAGAATATACTGATGCCATTGCTAAATCTAAACTAGTAAAATCAAAAGCACTGCCCTGTCGACAAATGGCATCTAAAACAGAAATTATCGCTTCTTTTCTCCCACCAAATTGATCTATATCTCCCATGATAAATACAATTTAACCAGCATTGCGGCGTATGTCAAGGGCCATTTCGTTTGACTTAATACCCACAAATCGCTATAAATTCTCTACAAAATTGATTTCTTGCTTTTAAGGAATCACTCCCGCATTAATGCGGGGGACATCTCGATTTTTAACCCAAACCACATGGCTACAGCAACCAAACAAAAGATACGCATCAAAATCCGATCTTTTGATCACAAAGTAATTGACGAAACCGCTAAACTAATCATCGACAATGCTGAAAGAACAGGTGCAATCGTTGCTGGCCCTATCCCTCTCCCAACAAAAATCGAGAAATTCACAGTGAACAAATCTACATTCGTTCACAAAACTTCTAGAGAACAGTTCGAGATGCGTACACATCAACGCCTAATCGACATAACAGATAGCACTTCCCACACTATCGAATCCCTCTCAAACCTTAGCCTACCTGCAGGGGTAGAGATTGAAATAAAGATGTTATAGTGCTAAATTAGTCAGGAAATCCCCTCACCTCTCCCTATGCTAATTCTTCAATGGACAGGACTTTTTATTCTTTCATTAGCTGGATTAATCTACTCAGCTGATAAATTTACTGATAACGCAGAGAAAATTGGAGTCCACTACAAGATCCCTCCCTTTATTATCGGTGTCACAATCATCGCACTTGGGACTTCACTTCCAGAGATCGCAACTTCAATCATATCCGTTATCCAAGGACATTCAGAAATAGTAATTGGTAACGTAGTAGGTTCAAACATGGCTAATATCATGCTTGTTTTAGCTATTACCGCAATAGTCGGGAAACAGCTTTTTGTAGATAAAGACATCATAAAAATTGATCTTCCCCTATTACTTGCAAGTACAATCCTTCTTTTCTTAATCACTCTTGATGGAAAAGTAGAATATATGGACGGCATCGTTTGTCTCTTAGCCTTATTTACTTACCTCGTATACAACGCAAAAAGTCATCGAAAAATCGACAAAAAAGGAATGAAGCATCTGTCAAAACTGAAAGAAGTCGAAAAGAAAGAAGTAAAAAATCAAAAACTCCCTATTCAATACCCACTTATCCTACTAGTATCAGGCTTTTTCCTATACCTGTCAGCAGATTGGACAATCAGATCAGTTGTAGAAATCTCAACCATACTTAAACTTGGCACAGAAATAATTGCTGTCTCCGCAATTGCGATAGGAACTTCACTTCCAGAACTAGTTGTTTCAATAATGGCTGTAAAGAAAGGCAAAGTCGATATCGCAATCGGCAATGTAACAGGTTCAAACATATTCAATGCACTCGGTGTAATTGGGGTTCCTTCTTTATTCGGCACATTAGCGATTCCACCAGAATTCATCACCTTCACAATTCCAGCCCTCCTATTTGTGACAATTCTCTATGTATTCACAACAATGGACAAGGAGATATCACAATGGGAAGGAATTACCCTACTTCTGCTTTACATAGCCTTCATGGGAAAGACTTTTGGCATGATTTAAACGATTCATTTCCTATTGACTACCCAATTCCCTATCTGTATATTCAGTTGGCATTTTGACGATGCAAGTTAATGAGTTCTTGAGCGGGTTTCACCGAAAAATCTTCTCAAGGCCCCCGCCTCCGGTGGGATTAACCTCTACAAATTATGTCAGGAATACTCGGTAAAAAAATAGGTATGACACGTCTGTTTCAAGACGATGGTCGCGTGATCCCAGTTACTGTCATCCAGTGTGATCCAAATGAGATTACCCAGGTAAAGACAGCCGACAAAGACGGATATCCGGCGATAGTCCTGGGCTTTTCTAAATTAAAGAAGCCTACAAAGACTAAACAATTTCGACATCTAAAGGAGTTCAAGATTAAGGAAGACGAAGCAGAGAGCTTCAAAAAAGGTGATCAAGTCACCTTAGAGAGCTTTCAAGAGGCAGAAGTTGTGAAAATAAGTAGTACATCTAAAGGTAAAGGGTTCCAAGGAGTAATCAAGAGACACAACTTCTCAAGAGGACCTGAAACACACGGATCACATCACCACAGAGAACCAGGTTCAATCGGAGCCTGTACTAAACCGGGAAGAGTAGCTAAGGGAAAGAAATTACCAGGTAGAATGGGTGGAAAGAAAGTAACAGTAGGAAAAGTAAAGATTGCATCCATTGACCCTAAAAAGAATCTAATCTGCCTTACAGGAGCCGTCCCCGGCCCTAATGGCATCCTAGTATCAATCACATCATGAAAGTAGACTTATACGCACAAACAGGAGAAAAGAGCGGAACCCTCGAATTACCAAAAGAAATTTTTGAAGTTCCTTTCAACAAGGATTTAGTCCATCAAGCACTAATAAGGCAACTTGCTAATAAAAGAGTTCCAACTGCACATACTAAAACTCGAGGAATGGTTAGAGGCGGAGGTGCAAAGCCTTTCCGTCAAAAAGGAACCGGGAATGCCCGTCAAGGAACTATTCGTGCAGCCCAAATGAGAGGTGGCGGCAGCGTTTTTGGACCCAGCAACGACAGGAATTTCTCAAAAGATATGCCAAAAAAACAACGCAGAAAAGCACTTTTTTCAGCGCTTTCAGAGAAAGCTCGTCAGAATCAGGTCATTGCTCTAGAAGGATATGAAACAAAAGAGCCAAACACAAAAGCTTTCGCAGCAATGCTAAAAAAGCTTCCTATAGAAAGAAACGTGCTAGTTGTTCTCCCCGAGAAAGATAAGACAATTCAAAAATCAAGCAGCAACATCACGAATGCAAAGACGATACTTGCAAACTATCTAAACATTCACGATTTACAAAAATATCGAAAAGTTCTCCTCTTCAAGTCAGCAATAGCAAAACTAGAAGAGGTTTTTTTAAAGGATAAATAATAATGAAAGATTACTCAACAATCATACAATCAATCGCAACAGAGAAAAGCTCTCGCGCACAAGAGATCAATAGATATACCTTCATGGTAAAGCGCGACGCTACCAAAATAGATGTAAAACATGCAGTAAAAACAATATTTGGAGCAGACGTAGCCAGCGTAAAGACAATGTTAATGCCGAAAAAGACTCGTTTGATAAGAGGAAACAGGCTGTGGGCAAAAAGACCAGTTTTCAAAAAAGCGATAGTCACACTCAAAGGAAAAGCAACAATTGATCCCAATAAAATCGGGTCTATGAAGACCAAGAAAAAGTAATCGATAATTATCATGGCACTAAAAAAATTCAAACCAATCACACCAGGACGAAGACAAATGAGCGTAGCTTCCTTTGAAGAAGTAACCAAGACCAAACCCGAGAAAACACTAACTAGAAAAATAAGTAAGACCTCAGGAAGAAATAATAGCGGAAGAATCACTGTCAGGCACAGAGGCGGAGGGGCAAAGAGATTGTACAGAGTCATTGACTTCAAGCGTACAGATAAGATAAATATAGAAGCCAAAGTAAAAGCAGTCGAATACGATCCCAATAGAACAGCCTACATCATCCTCGCAAACTACAAAGACGGCGAGAAAAGATACCACATCGCACCTGAAGGCATAAAAGTAGGAGACAAAATAATTACAAAGGAGAAGGCCAAGGTAAAGAAAGGGAACAGAATGATGCTAAAAAGCATTCCTGTAGGATACAACATTTACAACGTAGAATTACATGAAGGCAAAGGCGGACAATTCGCACGAAGCGCCGGATCAAGCTTAAAACTCGTCTCCCTCGAAGGAGACCACGCTCAAATCCAAATGCCTTCAGGAGAAGTAAGACTCGTAAGCAAGAAATGCTACGCAACCATCGGAACAGTATCCAACGCAGAGCACAGCAATATTAAAATAGGAAAAGCAGGAAGAAAAAGACACTTAGGTAGAAGACCACAAGTAAGAGGAAAAGCCATGAACCCAGTAGATCATCCACACGGAGGTGGTGAAGGAGGCAGCCCAATCGGACTAAAGCATCCTAAAACACCATGGGGCCTCCCAGCTCTTGGATTCAAAACCAGGAAAAGGCACTACACTGACAAGATGATCGTCAAAGATCGCCGAAGAAAATAATTAATATTATAAATTGTAAATTGAACCAACATGTCTAGAAGCTCAACAAAAGGACCATTCGTAGATCCAAAACTACTAGCAAAAGTAGCGAAATTAAATGATTCTGGACAAAAGAAACCTATAAAAACATGGGCAAGAAAGTCAGACATTTCACCAGAATTCGTAGGACACACATTTGCGGTACACAACGGCAAGCAATTTATCCCAGTATTCGTAACTGAAAACATGGTCGGCCATAAACTCGGAGAGTTCTCCCCTACTAAACTATTTAGAGGTCACGGTGGTAAACTAGCTAAATAATTATGAAAGCAATACTAAGAACAGTCAGAATATCCCCTAAGAAGGCCAATCTCATCGCCGCCCTAGTTCGCAGAAAGAATGCTCTGCAAGCCACCGAAATCCTGAAATTTACCCAGAAAAAAGCTGCTCCGATTCTCAAGAAATTAATCGAATCAGCAATGGCTAACGCTGAGCACAACTCGAAACAAGAAAAAGAACAACTGCTTATAAAAGAGATCATTGTAACAGAAGGCCCAACCTATAAGAGAAGAGTCCCCATTTCAAGGGGTAGAGCACATCCAATTTTGAAAAGAACTTCTCATATTACAGTAAAACTCGCACAACAGAGCCGCAGTGAAACGAAGGCTCCAAAAAGCAAAGAAGCCAAGGCAACCACTAAACCAGAAGCGAAATCAGAAAGCGAAGACGTCCAAAAAGAGCCTACCCAAGAACCCACCCCTAAAACTACTAAAAAATAACCATGGGACAAAAAGTAAATCCAAAAGTAATTAGATTAGGAATAACCCACGATTGGGATTCAAAATGGTATGCCGGCAAAGCAAATTACGGCAAATTACTCCATCAAGACCTCGCAATCGAAAAATTAATCCAGAGTAAGCTTGAAACAGAGGGAGTTTCTAAAATCGAAATCATGAGAACCCAGGGTAAAGTAATCCTCAACATTCACACATCAAAACCAGGTGTAATCATTGGAAGAGGCGGAGAAACAATAGAAAAACTGAAAGAAGCTTTATCAAAGGAATTCAAAGAAACTTTCGCCATCAACATCAAAGAAATTAAAAAACCAACGTTAGACGCAAAAATTGTAGGAGAAAACGTCGCAAGACAAGTCGAGAAGAGGGTTTCCTACAGAAGAGCTGCAAAAATGTCATTAGAGAAAACAATGGAAGCAGGAGCCATAGGAGCAAAAATATATCTAGGAGGAAGACTAAATGGAGTGGAAATTTCACGCGGAGAATTCTTCTCAAGAGGCAAAATACCATTACACACTTTCCGCGCAGACATCGATTATGCATCTGTCACAGCAAATACAACTTACGGGAAAATAGGAATCAAAGTTTGGATTTACAAAGGAGATGTGTTCAAAAAAGATCTCGCTGCTAAACTCGCAGAACAAATAGAAGAAGTTAAAGCAACCTAACAGCAATATGTTATCACCCAAAAAGCAAAAGCATAGAAGAGTATTCAGAGGAAGATCTGCCTCAAAAGGCATATCGACCCGAGGAGCAAAAATAAGTTTTGGAACTTACGGGCTTAAAGCACAAAGCGCGGGAGAAATCACCTCAAGACAAATTGAGGCAGCCCGTCGTACCATGACAAGATACATAAAAAGAGGAGGAAAGATCTGGATAAGGGTCTTCCCACACAAGCCAATCACCAGAAAACCATCAGAAGTACCAATGGGAAGCGGAAAAGGAGCCCCAGAATTCTTTATTTCAACAATTAAACCAGGCAGAATAATTTTTGAGATGGAGGGCGTAGAACCTGACGTAGCAAAAGAAGCTATGCGCCTTGCATCACACAAATTACCAGTAAAATGCAAGTTCATAGACACTCACGCAAAATAACCATCAATAATGAAAACTCTTGAAGAACTACGAAAACTAGACGCCAAAAAACTACTCGAAGAACTCGAGTCTCTCAAAAAAAGTCATTTTAAAGTAAATTTTGAAGTAGGAAACGGACAAGCAAAAAATAGTCATATGATAAGAGTTCATCGCAAACAAATAGCTAGAATAAAGACTTTATTGAAAGAAAAGCTCCAAACCACTAACCAAGAATCATGAGAACGAAAAAAGGAATTGTATCCAGCAACAAACAGGAAAAAACAATAGTCGTAACCGTACACAGTTACAGAAATCATCCAAAGTACAAAAAAAGATATAGAGTTTCCAAGAAATTTCATGTACATAATCCTGAAGGCAAAAAATTTGAGGTTGGAGACGAAGTCCTAATCCAGGAAACAAGACCAATCAGCAAATTAAAAAGATGGCTAGTATTGGAACGCTTGAAAGAAGCTGCAGCTCAAGAAGTTGAAATTAATGAGCCAGCAATTGAAAAGCCAACCGAGAAACCGACCGAGAAGCCAAAAGAGAAAGAAGTCGTAGAAACACTTGAAAATTAAATAATGATCCAACCAGAATCCAAATTAAAGGTAGCAGATAACAGCGGAGCCAAAGCCGTGAAGTGCATCAAAGTACTAGGTGGCTCAAAAAGACGCTACGCCAGAATCGGAGATGTAGTAGTCGTAGCCGTTAAAGAAGCTAGTCCACGAGGAATAGTGAAGAAGAAAGCTGTAGAAAGAGCAGTTATTGTAAGACAAGTGAAGGAGTTCAAAAGAAAAGATGGTTCAACAATTAAATTTGATGAAAACGCAGTAGTAATAATCGACAAAGATAGACAACCAAAAGGAACTCGTGTCTTTGGACCAGTCGCAAGAGAGCTACGAGAACACGGATTCCAAAAAATTATTTCACAAGCACCTGACGTATTATGACATGTGCACACGGTGCCGTCCTGCGGCAACCGAGTGCACACAAAAATATAGAATAACCGTCCGAAGGACAACCTTATGAAAATTAAACTTAACGACCAAGTCGCTATCATTGCAGGAAAAGATAAGGGAAAGAAGGGAAAAGTCATGCGAGTTCTCAGAAAACACCGTACCTTGGTAGTCGAAAAGGTTAATATCAAAGTAAAGCACATCAAGAGAACCCAGCAAAAATCAGGAGAAAAAATAGAATTTGAAGCACCCGTAGACATTTCAAACGTAATGGTCATCTGTCCAAACTGCAGTAAAAGAACACGCGTTGGCTACAAGAAACTAGAAAATAACAAGAAACAACGCATCTGCAAGAAATGCAAAGAGGCAATAGATAAAGTAGCACCTAAGAAAGCATAATCATGCCAAAAACAATCGATCTACAATCCAAGTTCAAAGACGACATCATCCCAAAGCTAAAAGAGCTACTAGGTGAAAAAAACGCTATTGCTATACCAAGAGTCACTAAGATAACAATTAATTCAGGATTAGGACCTCACGTCCAAGGTGGAAAGGGCGATTTTGAGTTCATTGTAGATAACATCAGTAAAATCACTGGTCAGAAACCAGTTATAACCAAAGCAAAAAAAGCGATCTCTAACTTCAAAATCAGAGAACAAAATCCAGTTGGAGTTTCAGTAACCCTAAGAGGAAAAAGAATGTATGACTTTCTAAACAAATTAATAAACATAGTATTTCCAAGAGTAAGAGATTTCCGTGGTTTATCTCCCAAATCATTCGACGGACACGGAAACTACAGTATTGGCTTTTCAGAACACATAGTATTTCCTGAAATCAGCCCTGATGACGTAATCAAGCTACATGGACTACAAGTAAATATAAGCACAAGTGCCCAAACAGATGAGCACGGATTTGAATTACTAAGTTCAATGGGCTTTCCTTTCAAAAAATCTAATAATTAAAAATGGCTAGAACAGCACTAATTGTAAAAACGAACAGAAGACAAGAAACCGCAAGTCGTCAGCACTCCGCTGGGAAAAAGATTAAGCACCCAACACGTGTCTACAACAGATGCAAGGTATGCGGAAAAATTGGAGGATATATGAGAAAGTTTAAACTATGTAGAATTTGTTTCCGTGAATTAGCCCGTGAGGGAAAAATCATGGGTGTAACCAAATCCAGCTGGTAACCAACTAATCATGAACACAGACCCAATCTCAGATTTATTAACTAGGATCAGAAACGCAGCAGCAGCACATCATGTAACTGTCACTGTGCCACATTCAACTGTAAAGGAAAACCTCCTTAAAATTATGAAAGAAAAAGGCATCATCGACGATTTTACGACAGAAACCGAAACAAGTCATAAGAACTTAAGCATTACTTTGAGCGATAACACAAGAAATCACACACTAAAGAGAATTAGTAAACCAGGACAGAGAATCTACGTTAAAAGTACAAATATCAAACCAATCAAAAGCGGACTAGGATTATCAATAATTTCTACTTCCAGAGGACTTATGACAAATTCAGAAGCCAGAAAGCAAAAACTGGGTGGAGAAATAATTTGCGAAATTTGCTAACAGTGCCAAAAGCACACACAAAACATGTCACGAATAGGAAAACAACCAGTAGTAATACCAAGCGAAGTTACAGCACAACTCAAGGACAACACACTCACGGTTAAAGG